>JAIDJD010000001.1 GCA_029052375.1 Duncaniella sp.
GAGCGAAAAACGGGACTCGAACCCGCGACCCCAACCTTGGCAAGGTTGTGCTCTACCAACTGAGCTATTTTCGCATTTTTGATTCTTAACGAGGTCTCTTCCCCGTTTTTGCGATGCAAAGTTAGGGAGTTTTTTTCATACTTGCAAATTTTTGATTGGCATTTAACACTCGTTAACACTATGTCAAATACCAACCAAATCAGCAAGTATGTATATAAGCCTTGTATTCAACAGATTGGACTGCGGAGCGCAGTTTTCACTCTTTGGCCGGAGCAACGGGGGCGGGTGTCTCCTGAGGAGCGAGGGTCTTCCGGTCCGGGAGGTCGACGGTGAGGACATCGGCTCCGGAAGTCTCGTTGAAGACGCGCAGGCCGAAGTCAGGCGCCGTCGTCACGATGTGCTCGAAGAGGTCGCTCTGTATGGCCTCGTAGGCTGTCCATGCCGTGGTAGAGGTGAAACACCATATCTGGAGCGGTATGCCATTCTCGGTGGGCGCCATTAGGCGCACGAGTATCTGATTGTCTTTGGAGATGCAGGGGTTGTCTATCAGCCACTGGCACATATAGGCGCGGAAGAGGCCCATGTTGGTGGCTATGGTGCCGTTGACAGCGGCGATGGCGGGGTCAGGGACAAGGTGTCCGGCCTCGCGGAGCTTCTTGACGTATGATGCGAGAGAGGGATACTTCCTGACCAGAGCGTCCGTGTCGCTGTCGGTGAGGGCTGAGATGCTGTAGAGGTCGAAGAGTATCGAGCGCGCTATCTGCCTGACACCGCTCTCCGTCATGCCGCGCCAGTTCTGGAAGGCCCCGGAGACAAGGGTATAGGGCGGGATGGTGACGATGGTGTTGTCCCAGTTCTGCACCTTGATGGTGGTGAGCGAGGCGTCTATGACGATGCCGTTGGCCTGGGCCGACGAGACCACAATCCAGTCGCCTACGTGCAGCATATCGTTCTGAGACAGCTGCAGGCCCGCCACAAGGCCGAGAATCGAATCCTTGAACACCAGCATCAGCACGGCCGCAAAGGCTCCGAGACCGCCGAGCAGGACGGCGGGCGACTTGTCTACAATGATGGCCACGCAGACGATGGCCGTTATCACCCACAGGACGCCGATGATGGTGTCGAGGATGCCGCGCAGAGGGAGGTTGCGTGTGTTGCGCTTGGCCTCGAAGCGGTTCCAGGCAAAGGAGGCTATGGCGCTGAGGGCTATGCACAGGATGACGACAGTGTAGACCAGGACGCCCCTTATGAGCATGATGTTGACGAGGCTCGACCCCTTGATGGCAAAGGGTATGAGGGCGAGCACAAAGAGGGGCGGGATGATGCGGCCGCAGCGCGTCAGCACGTGGCCTTCGATAAGCTCGCGCCCGAGGGCGGGATTGCGCACCATGATTACCTTGCGGATGGAGATGCGTATCAGGTAGGAGAGGGTCCAGCCTATGAGCACGGCGATGCCGACAATAATGACGACATAGATAATCTCGCGGGCCAGGGTGTTGGCGCCCAGGCCGAAGAATCCGAGAAAACGGGCTATGTGGGAGAGCAGCCACTGGGCCAGCGTATGCGATGGAATGATGTCTGTGAGAATCATAAGCAAGGGCGTTGTATCGATGTGAGGAATCTATCGATACAACGCCCGGCGGCAAAAATATGTTCAGCCTGCGGCGCTCAGGCGCGCCGCAGAGACGGGTCAGTCGTCCATGTGGAGGCTGTGGCCCATGCGCTCCTGCTTTGTGAGCATATAGCGGCGGTTGTAGGGGTTGGGGGCCACCTCTATGGGGACATTCTCGGACACCTCGAGGCCAAAGCCCTCGAGACCGCGGCGCTTGACAGGATTGTTGGTCATGAGCCTCATCCTCCGGACGCCGAGCAGATGGAGTATCTGTGCCCCCACGCCATAGTCGCGCTCGTCGGCCATATGGCCCAGATGAAGGTTGGCGTCTACGGTGTCGAGGCCCTCTTCCTGCAGCTTGTAAGCCTTGATTTTCTCCATGAGGCCGATGCCGCGGCCCTCCTGGCTGAGGTATAGCACCACACCCCTGCCCTCCTTGTCTATCATCTCCATGGCGCGGTGGAGCTGTTCGCCGCAGTCACACCTCTTGGAGCCGAAGATGTCTCCGGTAGCGCATGACGAGTGGACGCGGACCAGCACGGGGTCGGCCGAGCCGACATCACCCTTGATGAGTGCGATATGCTCGAGACCGTTGCTCTTCTGCTTGAAAGGTATGAGGCGGAAGTGTCCCCACTGTGTGGGCATATCCACCTCCACGCCCATCTCCACAAGGCTCTCCGTGGCCAGTCGGTAGGCTATGAGGTCGCGGATGGATATCAGCTTGAGGCCCCACTCGTCTGCCTTGCGGCGCAGCTGGGGGAGGCGTGCCATGGTGCCGTCCTCGTTGAGAATCTCTATGAGCGAGGCGGCGGGACTGAGCCCTGCGAGGCGCGCCAGGTCTATGGCGGCCTCGGTGTGGCCGGCGCGCTTAAGCACGCCGGCGTCCTGGGCATAGAGGGGATGGACATGGCCGGGGCGCCCGAACGAGGAGGCGGGCACAGAGGGGTCGGCGAGGGCGCGTATGGTGGCGGCGCGGTCGTGGGCCGAGACGCCGGTGGTGCATCCGGGCAGGAGGGCGACGGTGACGGTGAACGGGGTGCCGAGCATGGA
>JAIDJD010000010.1 GCA_029052375.1 Duncaniella sp.
GGTCGGCTGCTTCGTTTTGTTATCAGATACTGAACGCCGGCATCTCTGGAAACTCGGCCCTGAGCCTCTCTGCCGTCTCGCGCGAGACCACGGGATTCTTGAAGAAGCTTCCGGCCGACGCCACCTCGGACGGGTCAGGGAGCTTTGAGGCCCTTATCTCTCTGACAGCCTCATAGACATCGAGCGGCGCGACGTCCGCACGGCCGCCAAAGCGCCCCTCGAGGGTCTTGTCGCGGAAATGACGCGGAGCCTGGCGGGTGAGCGCCATGAGCACCTCGGCCACTATATAGCGGCCCTTGGCCTCGGGACGCTTGAAGACCGAGTCGCGGTAGCCGTATCTGCAATCGTCGGCAGAGAAACTCCTGAAGACACCCTCGGCCGTATCGTAGACCGTCACCTCGCGGATGATGTCGGCGGCCTCACGGCCGTATGCGCCCACATTCTGGACAGCGGCCGAGCCCGCCTCGCCGGGGATATCGGCCAGAAGCTCGAGCCCCCAAAGGCCCTCCGAGGCTGTCTCGCGCGCAAGGGTGTCCATCCTGACGCCCGAACCGACGCGAAGCCACACCTCGTCCCCGCAGCGCTCCTCGCGCTCGGCATGGCAGATGCGGCTGTGGAGGACTGTGCCGGGATAGTCGCTGAGGAAGAGCAGATTGCTCCCCTGCCCTATGTGCATCCACGGCTCCCCTGCCGGGAGCGACGCTATGAGAGCTGGGATATCCCCGGGCCTGTCATACTCGACAAACCTGCGGCACGAGACATCCATCGCAAACGTGTTGCTGTCTTTGAGGTTGAAGTTGTCGCGGGTGGTAATCATACGCATTGACATGAATTGAAGCCCTGCAACGTCACAGGACATCCATCTGCAAAGATAGTGATACTTTCCAATTTTAGCAAACGAAAGTTGCGCCTCTGCCCCGTACAGAAGCATATAAAGAATCCCCCGGGCATCGGCTGAGCGATGCCCGGGGGATATATTGAAAAAATTGACAGACGTCAGTTGACAATCACCTTGGACGACTTGCCTCCCTGGCGCCTGATGTAGAGGCCGGGAGCGAGACCCTCGGGATTGACCCGCACGCCGCGCAGGTCGTAATACTCGGCCTCGCCCTCGGGAATCACAGCCTCGACATCATCTATGCCCGACTCGCCGAAGATTTCATCAAGACCGGTGAAGTCCTTCTCCACAATGTCGAGGAACTTGCCCCAGCAGGGTGTGGAGCTCTTATATGCGCCTTTGCTCCCCGCAGGGACATAAAGATAACCCGCGGAATACTGGAGGTCAGCAAAAGTGTTTGCTTTGGCGACAGGAGGTATGGCACAGTTGACATAGACATCAAACGGATAATGTGTGAATACGCTTGATTCTACCTCGTCTACTTCCATATATGCGCTTGAGACATTGACGCAGTTTGCGAATGCCCTTTCACTTATCTTATGCGCCTTGACACGGACGGTCAAGAACATATTGCAGTTGTTGAAAGCATACGGACTGACTGTTCCGTCGCCAAGGTCAAGGTTGAGCTGAGGCACAGACTTGTTGTTAACATAGAAGTGCCTGGTCTTGGATATAGGGTTGGCACTCGAGTTTTTAAACTTAGTCTGAGCCCACCCGTTCAAATCGTCGATATGGAGTGTTTCAAGGGCTGAACAGTAGGAGAAAGCATACTCTCCGATGCTGTCAAGCCTACCCTTGAAGTACATTGTTTTCAAGTAGATACATTCGCTGAAAGCCTCTTTGCCGATGCTTTTGACAGAAGCCGGGATAACAAAGGTGCCATTGAGACCTGACTTTTTGAATGCGCCATCGCCTATGGCGGTGACCGAGGAGGAGAGTTTCAATTCTGAGATCCACGCTTCATTGAAAAGACATCGCGGTATCTCCTTTATG
>JAIDJD010000100.1 GCA_029052375.1 Duncaniella sp.
GGCCTTGAGGAAGCCGATGACGGTCTCGGAGTCGACGTCATACTGGTGCTTGGAGGGCTCCATGGGCTTGGGCTCGATGAGGAATGTGCCGTCGAAGCCCTTCGAGCGGGCATAGTCGCGGGCCAGGGTGAGCATTGTGGCCAGGTGTTCCTTCTCGCGCTTCTGGTCTGTGTTGAGGATGCTCATGTAGCCTTCGCGGCCGCCCCAGAAGACGTAGTTCTTGCCGCCGAGGGCGATGGTGGCGTCGATGGCGTTCTTGATCTGCACGGCTGCGCGGGCCACGGTGTCGAAGTCGGGGTTGGTGGCGGCGCCGTTCATGTAGCGGGCGTGGCTGAAGACGTTGGCGGTGCCCCAGAGGTTCTTGATGCCGGTCTCGGCCATCTTCTCCTTGAGGTATGCCACGATGGCCTTCATGTTGGCCTCGTACTCCTCGATGCTCGAGCCCTCGTCCACGAGGTCTACGTCATGGAAGCAGAAGTATTCGATGCCCATCTTCTGCATGAACTCGAAGCCTGCGTCGGCCTTCTGCTTGGCGATGGTGACGGCGTCGGCGCCCTTGTTCCAGGGGAACGACTTGGTGGTGCCGCCGAACTGGTCGCCGCCCTCTGCGCAGAGGGTGTGCCACCAGGCCATGGCGAACTTGAGCCATTCCTTCATGGGCTTGCCGAGGACCATCTTGTCGGCGTCGTAGTAACGGAAGGCGAGGGGATTCTTGGAATCCTTGCCCTCAAACTTGATTTTCCCTATGCCGGGGAAGTATTCTTTTACTGCCATAGGTGTGAGATGTGGTTAGTAGGTTATGGGATTTGGGTTGTATTGAGTTTCTGTGTTTCTGTTTCTTGGGGTGTGTCAGCGGGCGAGGATGGCGTTGAGGCGCTCTTTCCAGAGGGCGTATGCGTCGGCGTATGCCGCGGCGTTGGCCGTGTCGGGCTCTATCACCTCTATGCGCTCGAGGCTCTCGAAGGCCTCGTTGTTGTCCTTGTATATGCCTGCGCCGATGCCTGCGCCCTTGGCCGCGCCTACAGAGCCGTCGGTGTCGTAGAGCTCGATGGTGGCTCCGGAGACTCCGGCGAGGGTGTTGCGGAAGAGGGGCGAGAGGAACATATTGGCGTGTCCGGCGTGTATCTTGGCGAGCTTCATGCCCATCTGCTGCATCACCTCCATGCCGTACATGAAGGAGAAGACTATGCCTTCCTGCTCGGCGCGGAGCAGGTGAGAGCGGTCGTGGGTCAGGAAGTTGACGCCGTGTATCGAGGCTCCTGTCTCGCGGTTGCAGAGGACGCGCTCGGCTCCGTTGCCGAAGGGGATGACGGAGAGGCCTGCGGCGCCGATGGGGGCCTTGGCGGCCAGCTCGTTCATGCCGGGATAGGAGATGCCGTCGGGGGCCATGTTGCGCTTGCTCCAGGAGTTGAGGATGCCGGTGCCGTTGATGCAGAGGAGGACGCCGAGGCGTGTCTGGCCGGGCTCGTGGTTGACGTGGGCGAAGGTGTTGACCCTGCTGCGGTGGTCATAGTTGACGTCGCCGAGCACGCCGTAGACCACGCCCGAGGTGCCGGCGGTAGAGGCTACCTCGCCGGGGTTGAAGACGTTGAGCGAGAGGGCGTTGTTGGGCTGGTCGCCTGCGCGGTAGCAGACGGGGATGCCGGGGGCGAGGCCGAGCTCTGCGGCGGCCTCGGGGGTCACTTCGCCCTGGTTGCTGAAGGTGGGGACTATCTCGGGGAGGATGGAGGCGGGAAAGCCGAAGTGGTCCATCATCATGCGCGAGGGGGCGCCCTTCGCAAAGTCCCAGAGCATCATCTCGGAGAGGCCCGAGACGGTGGTGGCTATGCGGCCGGTGAGCTTCATGGCGGCATAGTCGCCGGGGAGCATTATCTTGTCTATCTTGGCGAAGGTCTCGGGCTCGTTCTCCTTGACCCATGCCAGCTTGGTGGCGGTGAAGTTGCCGGGCTGGTTGAGCAGGGTGGGGAGGCAGGCGTCGGGGCCGAGGCGCTTGTAGGCTTCCTCGCCGTAGGGGACGCCGCGTGAGTCACACCAGATGATGGCGGGGCGCAGGGGGTTCCTGTCCTTGTCTACCATCACGAGGCCGTGCATCTGATAGGAGATGCCTATGGCGGCTATCTCTTTGGGGTCGGCGCCCGAGGATGCAAGCACCGAGGCGGTGGCGTGTTTCATGCAGTCCCACCACTGTTCGGGGCGCTGTTCGGCCCAGCCCGGACGCAGGGAGATTATCTCTGCTTCGGTGCGGGGATAGAAGTCTGAGGCTACGGTCTTGCCGGTCTGAGAGTCTACGAGGCTGGCCTTCACCGAAGAGCTGCCTATGTCATATCCGAGAAGATACATTGGTTCAGGATTTGAGAGGTTTATGTTTAGGTATGGAGGGGGGCAGGAGGGGTGTCCTGATGCCCGGGGGTGTTATCTTGCGTTGTTGTACGACTTGCGGTCAAACTTGTAGTAGCGGGCGGCGCGGTGGGCCACGCCCTTCTGGTGCTCGTCGAGGGGCACCACGTAGGGCATCTGGGCTATCTTCTTGTGGAAGTTGCGGACGTCGAGCTGGCGGTCGTAGACAATCTCGGTGAGCAGGCGCAGCTGCGAGGCGGTGAACTTCTTGGGCAGGAGGTCGAAGAGGATGGCCCTGTTGTTGTCGGCCTCGCGTCGTATGGCCTGGAGGGCGTCGGAGAGTATGGTGTTGTGGTCGAAGGCCAGGGTGCCGACGGCGTTGACGGGCACCCAGACGGCCTGCTCGCGGTGGATGCCGCGCTGGAGGCCCTGGTCGAGCTTGACGATGGCAAAGTAGGCTATGGTGACTATACGCTCAACCCTCGCCTTCTGGGCGCGCTCGAGCCAGTAGACGTCGCGGGCGTTGCGCGTGCGGTCTTTCGAGCCGAACGCCTTGAACTGGCTCAGGCGGATGTCCTTGGCGCCGGTCAGCTCGGCGAGCACGCGCGAGGCGGCCTCGTCGAGGTCCTCGTCCTGGTAGATGAGCGAGCCGGGCAGCTTGAGGTCGTTGTACTCGCCGGCCTTGTCCTCGCCCTGGCGTCTGACAAGCAGCACCTGAAGGTTGGAGCCGTCAAAGCCGATGACTACGCAGTCTACGGAGATGTGATTGTTGGCTAATGGTTGGGGAGTGGCAGTCTCCATGGTGTTGGTATAAAGCGTTGTGTTGTTTTATGGCGCAAATATACAAACTTTATTTTGAACTAACAAAAACTTTTCATAAAAAGTACAAAAAGTTTTTTGTCTCCATAAACAGCTAAAATATAAAAAATTAGTTTTCATACGATTAACAATAAGGGGCTCTCTGCCCGTCTCTGCCGGGGGGTATAAAAAATCCTGCAAAAGCAAAAAATTCCGAACATTTGCCCGAAGGCTGTTGTTAGGTAGACAGAAGATCGCCCCGAGGGAACGATGGCCGTCCCGGCCCGTCACGCCCGCTTGCCGCAGGGATCCTCACCGAATTTCAACAACTCAAAAAAACTTTTCAACACGCGATAATAACACATTTACATTTTTCACAACTATGAAACGTATCCTCCTCGCAACCGCCGCCATCGCCACGGGCTGTATGATCGGCATCAATGCACAGAACGTCATAGAACGTCCTACTCTGGCCGACAACTGGTCTCTCGGTGTAGACGCCGGCGTAACCACTCCTCTCAAGGGCCACTCCTTCTTCCAGAATATGCGCGGCCAGTATGGCCTCCACCTGGAGAAACAGCTCACACCGCTGGTAGGCTTCGGCGTCGAAGGACGCTGGGGCGTCAACACCACCCCGAGCCGCACGGCCTTCGACACCCAGTATGTGGGCGCCTACGGCACACTCAACTTCAACACCCTCTTCGGAGGCTTCAGCTGCTCGCCGCGTCCCGTCAACGTCGACGCCGTCGTGGGCGCAGGCTGGATACACCAGTACGGCGAGCCCGGCCCCGGATACAAGAAGAACGACATGGGTGCCAAGTTTGGCCTCGACTTCGACTTCCGCGTATGCGACCACTTCAGCATCGCCCTCAAGCCTGCCGTCCTCTACAACGTCACCGGCGGCAAGACCCAGCTCAACGCCAACCGCGCCAACTTCGAGATGATGGTGGGCCTCAACTACAACTTCGGCCCCGGCTTCCAGTGTGTGACGGTCCCTGCTGACCGCAGCGCCGAGGTGGCCGCCCTCAACGAGCAGGTCAACGCCCTGCGCGCCGAGGTAGACGGCACCGCAGCCGCCCTGGCCGCCACCACAGCCCAGAGCGCCGAGCTCGCCGCGGCCCTCGAGGCCTGCCGCAACCAGGCTCCCAAGGTGGTGATGGACACCACCAACACCCTCAGCAGTGTCCGCTACGTCTTCTTCAAGATAGGCTCGGCCGTCATCACCCCCGACCAGCAGCCCAACATCGAGATGATAGCCGCATATCTCAACAACCATCCCGGCAGTGTGGTGGTGGTCAAGGGCTATGCATCGCAGGACGGCCCCAAGGAACTCAACGAGCGCCTCGCCCAGAAGCGTGCCGAGAGCGTCAAGACAGCCCTCATGAAGCGCTACAAGATTCCCGCAGACCGCATCAAGGCAGAGGGTCAGGGCATCGGACATATGTTCTCTGAAGAGTCCTGGAACCGCGTCTCCATCTGTATCCTCGAAGACAGCAAGTAGAGTTTAGGGTTGAAAGTTGAGAGTTGTGAGTTGAAAGAAGTTTAAGGTTTAGGGCCTTGCGGCCTTAGGTTTAAAGTTTAGACAACGGCTTCTCTCCCAATCCCCCCCGACCGCAGTAATATACACATATATACTATAATACAATGTCCTGCAAGACGACGGCGTCTCGCAGGACATTTTTCTGTTGTGATTCAACGGCTGGGCCGTCGCGTGGTCATACACCGAAGCCCCCCGGTAGGGCCGCGCCCGCCACACGCGTGGGATGAGGACGTGCCCACACAGTGCCGGAGACACGAGGCTCCGCCGTCATAACCGCGGAGCGGTTAAATCTACCGAAGCCCCACGATTATTCGTGGGGTATACGTGCCATATACATAACAACCAACCGCGGAGCGGTTGCATTTGGTGAGTGTGGAGCTGGCGTCCGTGAGGACGCCGATTTATAGAGCCGATTTGTAGATAAGGTGTGAAGTTGGTGTCTTGCAGACGCCCCCGCCGGGGATACGCCCATCCGCGTGTGGATGCGTCAGCATCCCGTTCGGCGAAGCCTGAACTTTAAACCTAAGGCGCTTGCGCCCTAAACTTTAAACCTAAGGCGCTTGCGCCCTAAACCTTAAACCTCTCTCAACTCTCAACTTTCAACACCCTTGAGACAGCTCCGCCAGGCGGGCGAGATACTTGCCTATGATGTCAAACTCGATGTTGACGCGTGTGCCGGGCTTTATCTGCTTGAAGTTGGTGTGCTCGAAGGTGTACGGGATGATGGCCACGCGGAACGAGCTCCTCTCCGAGTCGCACACCGTCAGCGACACGCCGTTGACCGTCACCGAACCCTTCTCGACAGTCATGTAGCCCTTGGCCGCCATCTCGGGCGACACCTCGTATTCAAACTTGTAGTAGCGGCTGCCGTCCACCTCCTCGATGTCTGTGCAGACAGCGGTGGTGTCCACGTGGCCCTGCACGATGTGGCCGTCGAGGCGTCCGTTCATCACCATCGAGCGCTCGAGGTTCACCTCGTCGCCGGGCTTTAGGTCGCCGAGGTTCGAGCGGTCGAGCGTCTCCTGTATGGCGGTGACGGTATAGGTGCCGTCGGTGTTGAGCGACACCACGGTGAGGCACACGCCGTTGTGGGCCACGCTCTGGTCTATGTGGAGCTCCTCGCCGAAGCTGCACTTGACTGTGAGGTCTACATTGCCGTCGCGGCGCTCGGCGGCGGTCACGCGGGCGGCTTCTTCTACTATTCCTGAGAACATATCGGTTGTTTGTTGGTTTTAACGATACAAATTTACGATTTTTCCATTAACTTTGCATCCATCAACCCCCCTGAAATCATGAAAAAAAGCCTTCTCTACACACGCACCGGCGATGCCGGCCAGACCTCGCTCGTAGGCGGCGAGCGCATAGCCAAGAATTCGGCCCGATGCACGGCCTACGGCACCGTCGACGAGCTCAACGCCCATCTCGGCCTCCTCCAGGCCCATGCCGCCTCTGTCCCCGGCGCCGAGGCCGAGGCCGCGAGGCTCCTGGCCGTCGAGGCGCGCCTCTTCTGTCTCGGAGCCTACCTTGCCGACCCCCGCGCCGACGCTTGCGAGGGTGTGGCCGACAAGGACATCGAGGCCCTCGAGGAGGCCATCGACATCCTCGACGACGCCGTGCCCCCGATGGACAGCTTCGTGTTGCCCGGCGGCACAGTCGCCGCCGCGCAGGCCCACGTGGCCCGCACCGTCTGCCGCCGTGCCGAGCGCCTGATGCTTGACCTCCGCGCCGAGCTTGCCTCCGGGCTCGACCCCCGCGCCCTCACCTACGTAAACCGTCTCAGCGACTACCTCTTTGCCCTCGCACGCTATCTCAACTTCCTCCTCGGCGCCGAAGACGTCAAGGTAGAGTTTTAGAGCAGGGCCGGAGGCATGGTATTGTCGGCTGTTGCCCATCCACAGCCCCGGAGGGGGCTGCATAGAGGAAACCCCAGGGTGGACAGGCGGAGACGCAGTCGGAGCCTGGCCTCCCTGGGGCTTTTGCTCACCCTCCCCAATCAACCCCGGAAGCGGGTTGCACGGTACGCCTTTGTTGTGCAACCCGCTTCCGGGGTTGAATATCCTGTTATCCCGCTTGCCCCCAGGGAGGACGGCTGCGACTGCGTCTCCGCTCGTCCACCCTGGGGTTTCCTCTGTCCTGCCCCTGCTGGGGCAGAGATGTGTGTTTCTGCGTACTGCCTGATACACAGTTCAACCGCTCCGCGGTAGATGTGGTTGGGGTGTGCCTTTACCCCACGAATGAATTCGTGGGGCTTTTGTAGATTCAACGGCTCCGCCGTTGGGGGTGGCCCGCCAGTAGGGTCGCGCCCGCCCCACCCGCGTGTAGATAAGGCCCTGCCCACGTAGAGCCGGAGGCACGAGGTATACGTCCTGACCCTACTATTGCTCTACACCGCGCCCGCCATAGTGCATCCTTCAGGGTCTCCGGCCCTGAAGGTAGTTTGGCGCAGGGCCGGCGGCATGGTATTGTCGGTTGTAGCCCATCCACAGCCCCGGAGGGGGCTGCATAGAGGAAACCCCAGGGTGGACAGGCGGAGACGCAGTCGGAGCCGGGCCTCCCTGGGGTTTTTGCTCACCCTCCCCAATCAACCCCGGAAGCGGGTTGCACGGTACGCCTTTGTTGTGCAACCCGCTTCCGGGGTTGAATATCCTGTTATCCCGCTTGCCCCCAGGGAGGACGGCTGCGACTGCGTCTCCGCTCGTCCACCCTGGGGTTTCCTCTGTCCTGCCCCAGCAGGGGCAGGGATGTGTGTTTCTGCGTACTGCCTGATACACAGTGCAACCGCTCCGCGGTAGATGTGGTTGCGGTGTGCCTTTACCCCACGAATGAATTCGTGGGGCTTTTGTAGATTCAACGGCTCCGCCGTTGGGGGTTACTGGATAATCGGCGTCTTGCAGACGCCCCCGGCGGAGATTCGCCTACCTGCACGGAGTTCGCTTATACTCTCGCCTCCGGCACTGAGTAGGTGCAAAAAACCGGCGGGCCGAGGTTGATGTCGGCCCGCCGGTATGGTGGGGGATTGTCAATTCCAGATTCTCAATTCTCTCAGAGGACTACCTTGGTGACGGTGTTGCCCTGCTTGCGGATGTAGAGGCCGTTCTCGGGGTTGGCCACGCGTACGCCCTGGAGGTTGTAATACTCTGTGGCCTCGGCCTCGGCGCCAATCTCGACGATGGCAGTGGTGCCGTTGACGTTGACGGTCTGCACCTCAGAGCGGGCGTCGGTCGCGGGGTTGTGGGCCAGGTAGTAGAGGGTGCCCTTGTTGTTGAAGGTGAGGCTCTCGGTCTTGAGCAGGTTGTATGTCTCGCCCTCGTGCTCGAGTGTCTCGGCGGCGCCCTCGGTGGGTGCGGCCGCGGGGGCGGGTGTCTCGGTGTCCACTACATAGCGGTAGTAGAGGTTGAGACCCTCGGCATAGGTGAAGGTGAAGGTCGAGCCATTGTCGTCAGATGTCTCGGTGTGGGTGGGAGCCTCGGGAGCCTCGGGCTCGGGGAGGATATAGCCGATGCCGTTCACCTGATAGGTGGTGCCGAGGGCAAAGAGCGTGTAGGTCTTGCCGGCCTCGAGCTGGAGCTTTACGGCTACGTATGCATAGTCCTTGCCGTCAAATGCGCCGAGCACTATCTCGTTGTCGAGCAGGACGTCGGGGGCCTCGGTGCAGACAGTCTTGAGCGACTTGCCGTCGTTGGGCTGATAGCCCCAGTAGTGTGTCTCGGTGATGACGTTGTTGTCCACGTCGTCTACAGAGGTCATGAGGTCTGTCTGATCTACTGTCTGGCGGCGGCCGAACACTACGAGGGTGAGGTTGGTCTTGGGGATCACGCTGAGGGTGGTCGACTCTTTGTTTTCAGTGCCGTTGGGATTTTCGGCCGAGGGGGCATTGGCGGCGCGCACCTGGATGCTGTTCCCGAACTCCTGACCGAGATAGTTCTTCTTGGCATTGCCGAGCTTGGATGCGAAAGGCGCTGTCACTTCGATGTTGTCGTCAGAGAGCAGGGTGGCACCGGCTGTTACAGCCTCTTCGCCTTTGTAGAGTGCGGCCACTTCGATGGGCTCGCCAACTGTGTAGGGGGCGGGCTGGTTGTCAACAACTACGTTTGTGAGGACGTTGATGGTGCAGGTGGCGACGGTTGTCTTGTACTCGCCGCCCTCTACAGCCTCGTATGTGGCTGTCACTGCGGTAGTGCCGAGCTTGCCCTCGACGAGAGCTATGTTGCCTTCGCTGTCAACGGTTGCGGATTCGCCTGCGGCGGCAAATGTGACGGTGAGGTTTTCTGCATTGTTGAAAGTGGGAGCTGTGAAGGCGTCGCGGATCTTAAGCGATATGTTCTCCTGAGACCAAGAGATAGGAGCGGCAGGACGCTTGTCTTCAGAGCCGTCGGCGGTCTTAACTATTATACCTACAAAACCACCGCCAAAATTAGTGTTATAGAAAATATATTCTCCGGGCTGTACTCCGGCATAGGAAGTGATGTAGCCAACGTTAGAGCCACCGACAGCAGTGCCTACACGCGTTTCTTTAGTGTCTGTTACAAGCGTTTTGGATGCATTGTTGAAGAGATGGAAATTACGGGTGTTTCCGGATGCTTCGGTATAGAAAATCAAAGAATCCAAGGCTTCCTTCACAATTACCTTGAATGCCGTGTTCCCTGACTGTTCAGCCATTTCTGTATCAGCAGAAGGAGCTGCTGCAAGTCGCATTTTAAGGGAAATTTTATTGCCAAAGTATTGTGGCGCCTTTCCGTCAGGGAATGTGCCTTTGGCGGTTAGATCCTTGTTTTTTGAAGTGGCGTAGACAGATGTCACTGTGATGGGGTCTGTTGCGGCAGAGATGACTTCACCAGCTGAAAGGGAGGTTTTTTTGGTGAAGATTTTGTACTCCTCTGCTTGCATTACCCCTCCCATAGCCACGAGGGCAACGAGTAGAGTAAAGATTTTCTTCATAGAATGAGGAAATGGGGTTAGATTTTTGGTAAATTAGGTTGGATAGATTAGTTTGAGAGAGTGTCAGGCCCTGTTTGCGGGCGGGAGCGGTTCATGGATTAAGGTTTTGCTCAGTCTGATGTGTTTTCATGGGACAATCAAAACAATAGCGTTGACAAAATTACACATTATTTTGGATTGTGGTGGCTTTGTTAATTATTTTTAACAAACGATGTCTTGCAGAGGGTGACATCAACGCAGTGATGGAGGCGCGGGGGTATCGAAGCCTGGGGACAGATGCGCCACCTCTAATTAATAATGTAGTCTTGTAGAGACGGCGGCAGGGTATTGTCGGTTGTAGCCTAGCCACAGCCCCGGAGGGGGCTGCGTAGAGGAAACCCCAGGGTGGACAGGCGGAGACGCAGTCGGAGCCTGGCCTCCCTGGGGCTTTTGCTCACCCTCCCCAATCAACCCCGGAAGTGGGTTGCACGGTACTCCTGTGTTGTGCAACCCGCTTCCGGGGTTGTATATCCTGTTATCCTGCTTGCCCCCAGGGAGGACGGTTGCGACTGTGTCTCCGCTCGTCCACCCTGGGGTTTCCTCTGTCCTGCCCCTGCCGGGGCAGAGAGGGTGAGTGTTCTAAGTTGTGTTGACATATTTTAACTCTGTGGATTTTCATGCCGGTGTTCAGCGGCGGGTGTCTGCCTTGGGGGCAGTTGAAAAAAAGGTGGGGCGGCAGGGGTGAGGCAATCGGTTTTTTCATTACTTTTGCATTTATGAAACGACCATTCATTTTAGCCGCACTCCTCGGGGCGGCGGGCGGAGCCTTTGCGTCGCTCCCGGCCGCGGCCGGCCCTGAGGCATACCTTGCCCGCGCAGAGTCTATGATAGAGGCAGACCGCAACTACATAGGCGCTCTGGACCAACTCGATTTTCTCAGCGAGATGCCCTCGCCGTCTCTCGTCGAGGCCGATGCCCTCCTGCTCAAGGCGGTGTCGACCCTGCGCACGGGGCGTCCGGCCGAGGCCATGGATCTGCTTGACAGGTGGCTCGACGCCAATCCCGCGTCGCCCCGCCGCACCTTCGCCGAGTGTCTGAGGGGCGACTGCCTGTGGGCCCAAGGGCTATGGCGCGAGGCTCTCGACGTCTATGACGGCGTCGACCCTGCGGCTCTCGACTCGGGGCAGGCCGCGGCCATGCAGTTTCGCCGCGGCTATGCCTATATGCTCCTTGGCGACGACGTTATGGCCGAGAGCTGTTTCCGCGGTCTGCTCGGGCGTCCGCAGTGGCGCGATGCGGCGGTGTTCTACACCAGCTACATAGCCTATCGCCGCAAGGATTATGAGCGCGCCCTCGAGGGGTTCCGCTCCATCGCCCCCTCGCAGACGGCTCCCTGCAGCGCGGCCCCGTACTATATAGCTCAGATAGAGTTTTCGCTGGGCCGCTACGAGGAGTCGCTCAAGGCCGCCCGCCGCCTGCTCGACACTGGCGGGGTAGGGGAGTTCCGCCCCGAGTGCAACCGCCTTGCGGGCGAGTCGCTCTTCAATCTCGGGCGCACGTCCGAGGCCGCGCCTTATCTGTGGAAATACTGTGCCGAGGTCAAGGAACCCTCGCCCTCGGCCTACTATATACTCGGCGTCGACGAGTATGCCAAGGGGCATACGGACGACGCTGTCAAGCTGTTCCAGCAGGCTACCTCTACCGAGACGGCCATGGCCCAGAGCGCGTGGCTCTATCTCGGGCAGGCCTACATGAAGCGCGGCGACGCCACGTCGGCCATGATGGCCTTCGAGCGAGCCTACCGCATGGATGTCGACGCGGCTGTCAGCGAGGAGGCTTTCTACAACTATGCCGTGGCCCGCATGGACGGCGGGCGCGTCCCCTTCGGCAACTCGGTGGGGATGCTCGAGGAGTTTGTGGGGCGCTATCCCGACTCGCGCTATGCGCCCGACGTGCAGCGCTATATAGTGGACGGCTACATGACGGCCAACGACTACAGCGGCGCCCTTGCGGCCATCTCGAAGGTGCGCCGGCCGGACGCCGCTATGAAGGCCGCCCGCCAGAGGGCTCTCTTTGTGCTCGGCACCCGCGACTATGCGGCGGGCCGTGTGGGCGACGCCCTCAAGAAGCTCTCCGAGGCGCGCTCTATCGGGGCCGACCGCTCGATAACGGCCCAGTGTGACCTCTGGCTCGGCGACTGCCTCTATGCCCGCGGCGACTATGCCGGCGCCGCCACCGACTACCGCAGGTATCTGGCCACCAAGCCGTCAGACCTCCGCTCCGTGGCCCTGGCCCGCTATGGCCTGGGCTATGCACTCTTCTCTCAGCGCCTGTATCCCGAGGCGGCCGAGGCGTTCTCTCTCGCCGCCGATGAGGCTGAGCGCGCCGGCGGCGAGACCATGGACCGGCTGATGGCCGACATCGCCTCGCGCACGGCCGACTGCCGCTACTATACCGGCCGCTATGCCGAGGCACGCAGCCTCTATGGCCGCGCATACGAGCTCAATCCCTCGGCCGGCGACTATCCCATGTTCCAGACGGCCATGATGGACGGCCTGCTGAAGAACTATGGCTCTAAGGTGGAGACGCTCGAGCGGATGATGGGGACCTTCCCCACCTCGGGCCTCATCCCCCAGGCCCTGCTCGAGCAGGCCGAGAGCCTCACGGCCATGGGCGACAGCAAGGGCGCCATAGCGGCCTACAACCGCCTGGTGAAGGAGTATCCCTCGTCGGCGCCCGGCCGCAACGGCTATCTGCAGCTCGCCATCACCTATATCAACCTTGGCGAGAAGGACAAGGGCATCGACGCCTACAAGAAGGTGATACGCCGCTATCCCTCGAGCGAGGAGGCGCGCATCGCCGCCGACGACCTGCGTCAGATATATGCGGCCGAGGGCAGGCTGGCCGAGCTGGTCAAGTTTCTCGACTCCATCGAGGGCGCGCCCCGCTTCGATGCCTCGGAGCTCGAGCAGACCGCCTTTGCCGCGGCCGAGAACGCCTATATCGGCTCGGGCGCCACGGCCGGGCTCGAGAGCTACCTTCAGACCTATCCCAAGGGCCGCCACGAGGCCCAGGCGCTCTTCTATATGGCCGACGCCTCGCGCACGGCCGACAATCCCCGCCGTGCGGCCGAGTATGCCAAGCGCCTGCTCGACCTCTATCCCGACGCCGAGACGGCCGAGGATGCCCTGCTCATCAAGGCCCAGGCCGAGAGCGATATGGGCAAGACCGAGGCGGCCTACGAGTCGTTCTCGATACTCGAGGCCCGCAGCGCCGGCTCCAATATGCTTCGCGACGCCCGCCTGGGTGTGATGCGCACGGCCTTTGACCTCGGCAAGTATGCCGAGGCGGCGCGCGCGGCCGACCGTATGCTGGGCTCTACGGCGGCTACGGAGTATGCGGCGGCTGTGGACGAGATACGCTTTGTCCGCGCCATGTCTCATTACCGCATGGGCCATGCCGGCAAGGCCGCGGAGGACTGGAGCCTGCTCGAGTCTGACTTGCGCTCTGTCTATGGCGCCAAGAGCGCCGTCTATCATGCCCAGGCCCTGCTCGAGGATAAGCGCCTCAAGGAGGCGAAGGAGGTGGCCGACAGGCTGATAGGCTCGGACACCCCTCAGACCTACTGGCTGGCCCGCGGCTTCATAGTCTACAGCGACGTGCTCCGGGCCGAGGGCTCGAAGTTCGAGGCCGACGAGTATCTCAGGTCGCTCCGCTCCAACTATCCCGGCCAGGAGGCCGACATCTTCGAGATGATAGACTCGCGCCTCGGGCTCTGACATCTCTCCACTAATCTTACCCCACGAAAAGACAATGTCAAGACATCACGCCATATTGCTGCTCGCGGCCCTCGGCCTCGGCTCCGCGCCGATGGTCTGCGCCCAGAGCCAGGACCAGCCTCTGCACAAGGACATCACCGTAGAGAGCGAGACCCCTGCGGAACACCGCGACGCCAACCGCATACAGCTCCTGCCGGGGCTCGACCTGCCCCCCGTCAAGACCCCTCCGCTCGGCCTGAGCGGGCGCACGGTGACGGCGCGCGTCCCCAACACGCTCTCCACCCTGCCCCCCGTGGCATGGGCCGACCCGGACGACGCCTCAAGGTACAGGGGCTATGTGAGGGGCGGCCTCTTCCCCCTGCTGTTCAACGCCGAGGTTGCGGCCGGATACCGCCTCGTGGCCAAGGAGCGCACCGCGCTCGGCATCTCGGCCAACTATGCCGGTGACATCTACCGCCGCGAGTCGCGCGACTGGACAGACCACTCGCTCGACGCGGCCCTGCGCCTGAGACAGAAGGTGGCCTCGACAGGACGCTTCGACCTCGACTTCACCTACCGCTACGGCGTCCACAACCAGATAGCTCCGACATACGACGGCGATGGAGTCCGCAACACCGAGACCATGAGCGCCAACAATCCCCGGCTGAGCCTCGGATATTCGGGCAAGACGAGCGGATTCAGCTATGAGGCAGGCGTCAGGGGCGACATGATGTTCCTGTGGGTCAACGGACACGGCGATATGATAGGCGGCCCGGCGCTGTCGGGCTCCACAGCCCAGTATGGCTATGGCATCTCGGCCAGGGGTGCCATCGACGCAGGCGAGAACTCGCACGTGGAGCTCGGCGTGGACCTTGACGGACTGCGCTCGGACGAGAAGAACACGCCGCGCGTGCCCTTTGACGGCTCGTATTTTGAAGGCGGTAAGGCCAACCAGGCCATACTCGACATCAATCCGCGCTATATCCTGCGCACGGATGTGTCTGAGGTTTCTGTCGGCGCCCGCATTGACCTCGCGTTCAACTCAGGAAAGTTTTTCAACATCGCCCCCGACGTCACCCTGGCGTGGATGCCCGTGTCGGTGTTCTCGGCTCAGGTCAAGCTCGGCGGCGGCGTCACACATAATGCCATATCTGATCTCTACCACTCCGTCTCGCCCTATATGTCTCCGGGCCTGGCCTACTCGCCCTCGCGTATGCCATGGAGCATCGACGGACTGCTGACGGCGGGCCCGTTCATGAACACCACCGTAGAGCTTAGGGGCGGATATGCCCGCGCCAAGGGGTGGCTGATGCCGGTGGAGAGCGACTACTATTACGGCGGCACCGCCTTTGAGGCACAGAAGCTCTCCGGAGCATACTGGAGCGTGGCCCTGGGCTATGACAACGGCAATACGTTTGCGCTCAAGGCGCGCTATACGGGGGCGCCGTCGAGCCAGTATCACGGCTGGTATGAGTTCAGAGACCGCGCCCGCCACGTGGTGGACGTGCGCCTCTCGGTGCGCCCCATAGAGCGTCTGCTGGTGTCGGCCGACTGGGAGTTCCGCTCGGGCCGTTCTATGTATGCCTACGGCCGCGAGACCGACGAGAGCAGCCTCTATCCTGTGAGCCGTGTGGCTCTCGGCTCTGTCTCGGACCTGGGGCTGATGGCCGACTGGGCTTTCAGCGACCGCCTGCATGGCTTTGTCAAGGCCACCAACCTCATGAACCGCAGCTGGAGGATGATAGGCGACCGCCCCTCGCGCGGCGTCTGCGGCCTCGTCGGCGCCTCGTATAAGTTCTGAGAGAGGGAAAGCGACAGCAATTAAAATAGAAAAACAGTCCTCCGGCCTGGAATCAGGCGGAGGACTGTCGTGGTCTTAGGGCTTGTGTTTAGTGTCCAATTAAACAGAGAGCGAGACCAATTCTTTGCCGAGGCGGTTCAAGGCACACACAATCTTCTCGGCCTGCTTGGGGCGTGGTTTCGAACGTCCTGCGGCGTAGTGCCACAGCTGACGCTGATTGACGCCTGTGATATATTGCAGGGCAGCGAAAGAGAAGATGTTCTGATAGTGTGCGAGCAGACTTTGAACATCAAATTTGTAGGAGAGCTCAAGGTCGTGGGCCGAGAGAATCTCAGGGTATGGATCGCCGTCAGCGATGGCACAGCTGACATAGAAGTCAATGCTCTCGCGCACGTAGTTTTCAAACCCGTCGAACTCTCCTTCATATGCCACGACCCATCCGGGCATAAGGTCGCATGAGGCGCTATACCCGTCTGGTGTCTTGGATGTGTTGATAGTCAATCGGTGCATATAATGTTATAACAATTTTCTTTGAAAAATAGCGCGGGCGCGGAACCCGCGCTATTTGTCCGAATCAAAAAAGACAACTTGAAAGTTAAAAAAAGAGAGGGAGTCAGAGAGGACTCCCTCTCTGATGTCAGAACTTTAGGCCGGATTGTTTCTCCACACTGGCAAGCTCACTGCCGTAGATGTCCGAGGAAGGTTTCCCGTTCAGGGTGACTTTCCCCGGTTTATTGGGGTGTTTGAGTTGCCTGTGACTTCCTTGTGTGGCGACAATCCTCCAGCCGTCTGCCAACAGTGCTTTGAGCACTGCGCTGGTTTTTAAAACTTTCATGTCAATGTTCTCTTTTAATTGGACATTGCAAAAGTAGTAATTCTACTATTATATGCCAAATTTTTTTGTGAAAAAATCCACAATGCCTGGCGGGATTGTGGATTTTGGGCTCTGTCTAATGCAGACAGACTATTTGATTTTCAGATACAGCTCTATCAGGCTGAGGGCGAGGGTGTGGCGGAGTTTCTGGAGGAGGGGGATGTGGGCGAGGTTTCTTTTGATGCGGGTCTCCTCGCGGGCGGTGAGTGGCGAGGTCTTGAACCGGCGCCATGCCGAGGGTCTGACCTCAAATCCGTCCGTGCGGTCTTCCGTTATGCAGAGCGGGACGGGGGTCTCGACTAGCGTGCGGCCGTCCATTGCCTGCATCTCTATCAGCGTATGGTCCGGCTCGCGCTCGCCGGGAAATGTCTGTGGGATAATGGCCCGGCGCAGAAGGTCGGTGCGGAGGGCCGAAATCTTTTCGCGCCCCGGCTCCATGCTGCTGGCGAGGGCCACGGGGCCGCGCACTCCGGCGCAGTGGTCTCCGGAGCGTCCGCGCCAGGCCGTGAGGATGGCCTCCACGCCGTCGTCGGGCATGAAGCGGTCGGGCTCGACGCATACGGCGAGCTCGCCCTCGGCCACGGCATATCCTGCGGCGAGCGAGGCGCACCTGCCTACGTGGTCAAGAGATATGAGCCTGACGGGTATGCGCCGCTGGGCCGCGAGGGTGTCCGCGAGCCGTCGGGTGTAGTCTGTCGAGCCGTCGTCTGCGATAATCCATTCGAAGTCGAGGCAGGTCTGCGTAGCGAGGCTCTCGTAGAGCATTCTCAGGTGGTCCGCGCTGTTGTGTGCGGGTGTGATGATGGTGAGTGTGGGGGCCATGATGGTGCAAAAGTAACCAAAAAAATCCATATTCGGCGCCATCGCACTGTACGGGCGCCGCCGCGGAGGTAACTTTGTGCTGTTTTCCATTCGATGTCACACACACACAAACACCCCAAGGACACTATGATACTGCATCTCACATCCGAACAGATGCTCGAACGGTGGCGCGTCCACCGCGGGCTCTATCCGCTTGCAGGCCCAGAGATGGTCTCGGCCTCGCTCCCCGATACGCTCGACGCCGTGCTGCAGGCCGAGATCGAGGCCTGGTATGACGGCATTCTTGCGACGGCCCCTGCCTCCAAGCTCGCTCCAGCCGAGATTGCCGGCTCTATAACGCTCGAGGCCACCGAGCCTTCGGGCGGACACATCTTCTCACTGCCCGAGGGCGTGGTAAGGCTGGTCTCGGTGCGTCTCGACGGCTGGGACTGCGACGCCCGCATCATCGCCGACCCGTGCTCGGCCGAGGCGCGTATGCAGCGCCACCGCTTCACCCGCGCCACGGCCTCGGCCCCTGTGGCTGTGCTGCATCCCGGCGGCGTAGTCTCGCTCTATCCCTATGTCAAGAGCCGGCGCGCCCTGTCGGTAAGGGTTGTGGGCCGCACAGACAGCCTCTATCACTTCGACGACTCGCTCCTGCCCATGCCCGAGGAGCTATGAATATAACCATCACACACACACCAGGAAAGACACACATACACCATGACACCATTCCATCAAGCCCGCGAGGCCTGGGAGGCCGCCTCTGACCTCCGCACCACCCGCAGTGTGCTCAAGCAGTATGCCTACGGACGCCAGTGGGACGCCCTGCGCCGTTCGGTGGCCCACGGCCTGGCCGCCCCCTCGAAGTTCGAGGAGGCGCATCTGCGCAATTCCCGGCCGCCCATCACCAGCAATCTGATACGCTCTCTCATCAAGACCGTGGTAGGCCGTTTCAGGCTCGGCCTCTCTGAGGAGCGGCGCGACGAGGCTCCCTCGGCCTCAGAGCTGCGCATACGGCGCGCCAACCGCCTGGACGAGCTCGACGCCCGCGCCCTCGAGGAGTTTCTCATCTCGGGGTGTGCCATACAGCGCGTCACGCTCGAACGCCGTTTCGACGGCACGGAGGTGTGGGTGGACAACGTCAACCCCTCGCGTTTTTTCTGCAACCGTTTCATGGATCCCCGCGGGTCTGACATCCGCCTGATAGGTATGCTGCACGATATGTCGCTGGCCGAGATGTGCCTGCGCTTCGGCCACGGCTCGCGCCGCCGCCACCGCGACCTGGGTGCCATCTTCTCGCGCGGACGCGGCGGGGTGCATCAGGGCAGTGTGGCGCGCCTGGCCTCGGAGGTGGCCGAGACAGACTTTGCCACACCCTCCGACCCCTCGCTGTGCCGCATAGTCGAGGTGTGGACTCTCGAGATAGACAAGCGCAAGGGCCCGGTATGGGTATGCCGCTACTACAGCCCCGAGGGCGAGCTGATAGACACCACGCCGTCGCCCTTCGCCCACCGCAGCCATCCCTTTGTGGTGACGCTCTATCCGCTGACAGACGGCGAGGTGCACCCCTTCATCGAGGATGTCATAGACCGCCAGAGACACATCAATATGCTCATCTCCAACATGGACCAGATACTGGCCCACAGCGCCAAGGGGGTGCTGCTCTTCCCGACAGACGCCCTGCCCGAGGGGACCGATATGCGCCTGGCCACAGACCTGTGGGGCAATCCGGGCGGCGTCATACCCATCAATCCCAATGCGTCGCGCCTCCCCTCCGAGGTGGCGCCCGCGGGCCACACGCAGGCTCCGGCCCAGCTGCTCGAGCTCGACCTGAGGCTCTTCCAGCAGATATCGGGCGTCAGCGGGGCCCTGCTCGGGCAGGCATCGTCGGGCTACACCACGTCTACGCTCTATCAGGCCCAGGCAGACAATGCCGTCATCGCGCTGAGGGATATCTTCGACACGTTCGCCTCGTTCCGCGAGGCGCGCACGGCAAAGGCTCTGGCCATAACCCGAAACTGACGGGCCGGGATGTTTCAGTCTTTTTAACACGTCTGTGCCATTGTTTTTCATACCCTGTATGGTAATTTTGCCAATGCAAACAATGGTAAAAACACCTTTTTGACAATCGACTTTTCCAACGCTATTCCGCTATGATGAACCTTATCGACACACGCAACCGCCACTTCATCACCCGCTGCCGCCAGATAATGCTCGACACCCCCGCAGGCGAGCCTATCTCGCGCGAGAATGTGGCCCGCCGGGCGGCCATGAGCCCGGCCCCCTGCTATTACTGCACCTACGAGTACGCGCTGAGGATGCTCAGGGTGCTGCGCCACGGCCGCCTCCCCCTGCGCAACGACCGCCGCCGGGCTATGTTTGAGGAGATAGACGCCAGGGTGGCGCGCCTTCAGGAGCTGCGCCCAGGCACGTCGCTGCCTACAGCCCTTGCCCATGTGCTGGCCGAGGGGCGCGCCTCGCAGTATTTCATCTCGCCTGCCACGGCGCTGTCTCTGGCCGAACGTCTCCGCTGAGCGCCCTCCATCACGTCCAACAACCAATGCCTATTTTGCCATGCACTTTGTATTGTCTTCAGACCGCATCATAGAACTGGCCCGCGCCCTTGCGGCCTTCCGTGCCCTCAGCGGCGGCGATGACGCCTCGGCGGCGCGCTCTGCTGTTCTCGATCCTCTGCTCGACCCTGAGAGGCGCGAGATATTCGACACCGCCGTGCGCCATGCCTTTGCCCGCGTGGTGCTGAGGCTGATAGGAGATGTCAGGGTAGGGGTGCTCGACGCCGAGGATGGCTCGGGGCCTCCCAAGGACATAGCCACGCTCGGCTATCAGCCACCCATGATGACCCTCGACCTCGAGACGCCCGAGGGTCTGCCCGAGGCGGCCTCGTGGGCCATACGCCGCGCTCTCGAGGAGGCCATCGCCCTCCTGGCCCTCGCAAGCCTCGCGGGCGCCTCCACGCTCCCCTCAGCTCTCCTCCTCGCCCGCGAGTGGGAGACCAAAGCCCTCGCGGCCCTCACCTCCGTCCCCTCACACCTCGCCCCCGCGCCTTATGTGAGAGATTGAGAGATATGTTGGGGGTCGAAGCCCCTCAGGACACAGCCACAGACGACAAGCGGGCAACAGCTCTGAGAATAGCTGTTGCCCGCATATGTATATGTCAGGCTGTATGTCGGAGGGCGATATCAGAGGGTGATGCCGAGCAACTTGGCCACATGACCAATTGTGCCACTATAATAGTCCTCAGAATCAGATTCGTAATAATCACCGGTGCTGAGAAATACGTAGGCACTGCCGTAATATTCGTACATCTCACGGAGCATATTCTCCGCTCCGTCGAATACCGAACCATAGAACCGGCTGTTGGAATCATCATATGTCTGGTCGGTGAAAGAGTAGGCAAAATACTCCTGGTAATCTTTATACGAAGAATTAAGCACAAACTGCGAGTCATTAAAGGCTTCTATATCTACTTTTGTTCCATATAAAGAAGAACCATTTCCGTAATTGTGAAGATTGAAGCCGGTGTAAATGTACTGGTTGCAGACGGCTCCGAATTTCTTTTCGCAATAGACTTTCCATCCATTATAAAGAACATGTAAGACATAATCGTCTTTGTCGGCCCACTGCCAATATTCATTGTAGAGATATCCGTCATGTGCATAGCCACGCTTCTTCTCCACTTCTTCGGGGTCGGCAGGATAGAAATACCACTTATCCTCTTGGGTAACCACCCCCATATTTCCGTAAGTCTTATCGGTATGTTTATATTTGCCTCTGTATTCGAATACCTTGAAGAAATTGCCTTTGCGAAAATCTCTTTGCATAGTGGGAGTATTTTCACCAAAGTCCGGCGCGGCCACCTCGTTGGGATCGGGCTCCGGCTTGGGGTCGGGCTCGTCCTTGTCGTCGCAGGCCGAGAAGCAAAGCATCATGACCATAGCCGACATGAGCATAGCTAAGAATCGTTTAAGTTTCATTTGCTTTTTTTGATTAATTGTGATACATCTGGTTAATTGTATTGCAAACTTGCAAAAAATATTTGAATTTTGCAAATATTGCATCATAAATTAATAATTATTCCACGTGATGAATGAATTGTATAGTGTTGTCTTTTACTAAAGCGTTACTTCCGCTTGCCAGTGTTCCGACAAGATTTGAACCGATATCGATCCGTCTGACCGGATGCCCTCAACTGTCGGACAGGATGAATCAGACATTCCGATCAACTGACCGTGGCGGTCATATACATGGATATCGAACGTGGATTCGTCTGAGCATTGAACTTCTACTGTCTCTGCCAAGGTGTCATAGATTACCGTGATAACAGGTAAAGACTGTGGGCCTCTTATCTGACCGTAGCTCGTTTCATGTGCTGTGGGCTGAGCCTTTACAATATTCGTTCTTGTATCATCAGCACTGGCATCAATCGTCAAAAGAGACAAAAACAGGCAGATTAGAAATGTGATTTTTCTCATTTTTTTGTTGGTTGATTAGCGTTGGTTTTCGTACAAAGTTAGGCGAAAATCGGTTTTAATCCAAATTTAAAGTTTTAAAAATGAGTTTGTATAATGC
>JAIDJD010000101.1 GCA_029052375.1 Duncaniella sp.
AACTCATTCTCGGCATATTTCGAACATCATTTTCCACACTAGCAGACTATATTGGTTGATTTCGCAGCTTCGATCTACAACGGCCACTCGTTTTCCAACTACAGGGAGCTTATTCCGGAAACCGGGAATGTGCAGACCGACGTCTCAACCTACATCACCGACCGCAACCGGGCATACGCTGTCGAAGCCGACTATATCAAGCAATGGGACATGAAACGCCTCACTGTCGGGGCCTCCTACAACGCCAACCGCAACCGCTCCACGTATCGCAGCCTCGACAACAGCGTCTTTCATCAAAAGCAAGACGAAGCCTACTTCTTTGCCGAATACTACCAGCGCGTCAACAATCTTACATTCACAGCCGGCATAGGGGCGCAATATACCTCATTCCATTTCCGCGAATCCGACCAGGGACAAAGCTCCTGGAACCTCCGCCCACGGGCTTCTATCACATATTCCATCAATCCCAACCACCGCCTGCGCTTAGGTTTCTCATCATGGCAGACTGCGCCATCGCTGTCCGAAACAAACATAGCGCCTCAGCAGACCGACGGCTTCCAGTGGCAGATAGGCAACCCCAATCTGAAAACGTCCAATTCATATATGCTCAGTCTCAGATACAGCTTCAGCCTGCCGCGCGTCGACGGCACATTCGGCATCCGGGCATTCTCTTCGCCCGACGCCATAGCACCCCGCCTCTACTGGGAGGGAGACCGCCTGATAACGACTTTTGAGAACAGCCGCGGACTTAAGAATATTGTTTTCAACCTCTCGCCGCAGGTAGAAATCGTCCCTGAATGGCTCTCCGCGGCAGGAAGCATAGAATATCGCGCCGAGCGCATGAAAGGCTCCGGCTACAGACTCTACAACCACAACTGGAGCGGAAACGCCCAGCTGATGCTGAGCCATTACGGCTTTGTCCTCTCAGCCCAATACACCAAGTCTGCACGAACCCTGTACGGCGAGAGAATCTCATGGAACGAAGACCTGTCGATAATAGACCTGTCCTACAACCGTGGCAAATGGCAGTTCGGAGCCGGTATGCTGATGCCGTTCGGCAAATATGACCAAGGCGCAAAACTGCTCAACCGCTATAACTCCAACTCAAAGCATATGCGCGCCGACATCAGGATTCCATACATATCCGTATCCTACAACCTCCAATGGGGACGTCAGAAACGCGGAGCCCAGAAACTGATTGACGCCAATGCCAACGCCGACTGCTCGACAGCCGGAGGCAGATAGCGACGCCCCGGCCCCACAGGACAGCCCAATCATACAGCCGGCCTCCCCTCGCCAGGGACGCAGGAGACCTCGGCCTTAACGCCGCCGTGGAGAGCCCCCCGCCTCTCCCGGCGGCGTCTGGTCCGATGCGGCCCGGGGCCATGTCGGCGGCCTCAGGCTTTTTGTACTTTCCCGCAGAGAGTTTGTGGCGCCGAGGGCTGAATTTATTGGCCACGGGGCGCGAAAAGTCACTTTTTTTGTGTAACTTTGCAAGTCAAAAACCACCAAGACAATACCAATTCATACCCATGAACATATCATATAATTGGCTCAAGCAATATCTCGACTTCTCGCTGACCCCCGACGAGGTGGCGGCGACGCTCACCTCCATCGGTCTGGAGACAGGCTCGGTAGAGGAAGTGGAGTCGATACGCGGAGGCCTCCGCGGGCTGGTGATAGGCAAGGTGCTCACCTGCATCGAACACCCTGACAGCGACCACCTCCACATCACCACCGTAGACCTCGGCGACGGCAAGGCCACACAGATAGTCTGCGGCGCGCCCAACGTGGCCGCCGGCCAGACCGTAGTGGTGGCCACCGTAGGCACAACCCTCTACGACGGCGACAAGGAGTTTGCCATCAGGAAGTCCAAGATCAGAGGCGTGGAGTCTTTCGGCATGATATGCGCCGAGGACGAGATAGGCGTAGGCACATCGCACGACGGCATCATCGTGCTCGCCGACGGAGCCGCCGCCCCGGGCACTCCCGCCGCCGAATACTACGGCCTCACCTCAGACTACGTGCTCGAGGTAGACCTCACCCCCAACCGCATCGACGCCGCCTCGCACTACGGCGTGGCCCGCGACCTGGCGGCTTACCTCTCCACCCACACCTCACCCACAGCCCTCAAGCGTCCCGAGGCAGACGGCTTCAAGATCGAGAAGGCCGAGGGCGGCATCGCTGTCGAGGTCGAGAACACCGCCGCCTGTCCCCGCTACTGCGGCGTCACCATCGAGGGCGTCACCGTAGCCGAATCGCCCAAATGGCTCCGAGACCGCCTCAACACCATCGGCGTGCGTCCCATCAACAACATCGTGGACATCACCAACTACCTGCTCCACGGCATGGGACAGCCCCTCCACTGCTTCGACGCAGACAAGATAGCCGGAGGCAAGGTGGTGGTCAAGAACGCCGCCGAAGGCGCCAAGTTCACCACACTCGACGGCGTGGAGCGCACCCTCGACTCGCGAGACCTGATGATATGCAGCGCCTCTGAGCCCATGTGCATCGCAGGCGTCCTCGGAGGCCTCGACTCGGGCGTCACAGAGCAGACCACAAGAGTCTTCATCGAGAGCGCCTACTTCAACCCCACATCCGTGCGCAAGACCGCACGGCGCCACGGCCTCAACACAGACGCCTCGTTCCGCTACGAGCGCGGCACAGACCCCAACGCCTGCGCCTATATGCTCCGCCTGGCCGCCCTCATGGTCAAGGAGCTCGCCGGAGGCACCGTCACAGGCCCCGAGACAGACCTCTACCCCGAAAAGATAATGCCCGCCGAGGTGACCCTCGGGTTCGGATACTGCGACAGCCTCATAGGCAAGCATATCCCCGCCGACACCATCACAGCCATACTCCGCAGCCTCGAGATGGAGCTGACAGAGATCACAGACACACAGGTGACCATGAAGGTGCCCACCTACCGCGTCGATGTCACCCGTCCCTGCGACGTCGTCGAAGACCTCCTGCGCATCTACGGCTACAACAACGTCGAGATATCCTCGCAGGTGCTCTCGTCGCTCTCCTACAAGAGCCGCGACGACGCCGACCAGCGCCTCCGCACCCTCCTGAGCGAGCAGCTCTGTGCCGAAGGCTTCAACGAGATACTCAACAACTCGCTGACACGCGAGGCATACTACGAGGGCCTCGAGCAGATGCCCGCCTCACACTGCGTCAAGCTGCTCAACCCCCTCAGCGCCGACCTCAACGTCGTGCGCCAGACTCTCCTCTTCGGAGGCCTCGAGTCTGTGGCCCACAACGTCAACCGCAAGGAGGGAGACCTCATGATGTTCGAGTTCGGCAACGTCTACACCTACAACCCCGAAGCCACGGCGGCCGCCGGAGATGGCCACCGCGCCGACCTCGCCCCCTACCGCGCAGGCTCGCGCCTCGCCCTCTGGATGACGGGTATGCTCCGCGCCGCCTCGTGGGTGCGCCCCGCCGCCGAGGTCACCGTCTACGACCTCAAGGCTGTCGTGGCCAACATCCTGGCCCGCCTCGGCATCACCAACGCCGAGCTCAAGACAGCCAGAAGCGAGAGCGAAATCTACGCCGCCGGCCTCGACATAGCCACCCGCTCGGGCAAGAAGCTCGGCAGCCTCGGCATCGTGAGCCGCAAGGTGGCCCAGCGCTGCGACCTGCGCCAGGAGGTGCTCTTCGCCGAATTTGACTGGGACGCCCTCGTAGGCCTGGCCATGAAGAAAAAGCTCACACAGAGCCCCCTGCCCAAAACCATGCCCGTCAAGCGCGACCTGGCCCTGCTCCTCGACAAGAGCGTCAGCATGGAGGCCGTAGAGGCCGCCGTCCGCGAGGCCGACAAGCGCCTGCTGCGCTCCGTCACCCTCTTTGACGTCTACGAGGGCAAGAACCTCCCCGAAGGCAAGAAGTCTTACGCCATCTCCATGACCCTCCAGGACGACGAGAAGACCCTCCAGGACAAGCAGATAGAGGCCGTGATGACCAAAATCATCAACAACCTCACACGCAAGCTTGGCGCCGAGCTCCGCTAATCCCCCCCCCCTCAATCAGCCCAGAAACAACAAATATATAACACAAAAGATACCCACCCATGGGAAGAGCATTTG
>JAIDJD010000102.1:0-3138 GCA_029052375.1 Duncaniella sp.
ATGTAGTGGGAGACATTTCCCTGTCGGCGCTTATCGAAAACCGCCATCTGTTTGACGCACCGTATGTCTTCATCGCCAATCTCTCCCGCTTTTTTGACGACAGAGCCTGACGCCTCTGTTGGCGGAGCCTGAAATTTTCCTTATCTTTGAGATATGGAAAATCTGTATGACAATATTATATATGGATGCGATTGCATGGAAGTGGCTCTGTCCCGCTTCCATGAAAGCTGTGTCCATTGCATATGTCTCGCGGGAAAAGCGCGGTTCAGATATTTCGACAACGAGTTTGAGCTGGCGCCCGGCGGCATGGCGGTGATTTCCAGCCCGGGCAGCCTCTCGGCCATAGAGACCGGGGCTGATTTCAGATGCGAATATATCATAGCTCCCAACAATCTGCTTCAGGGACTGCTGCCGGCCAACAACTACAGCATACCCGGCAGTGTCTCGCTGTCGCGCAATCCGATTCTTGAATTGACCGAAGAGGATATGGCTCGGATGCGCGAGGACTTTGCGGCCATCGCCGTGCGCAAGGAGTACAGAGGCCATCTCTTCTACCGCGAGATGGCAGGCAGCCTGCTGCGCACTATGATATACGATATTTTCGACATCCATGCTCGCCGCGACGGAGGTGGCAGGCAGACATCCCGGGCCGGTTATGTGACAGGCAGTTTTTTCGCCATGATACATGAAGGAGAGCCCGCCAAACATCGCGAGCCCTCCTATTATGCAGGCAGGCTGAACATCTCTGTCAAGTATCTCGGCGACACCGTGAAGCGCGTCACCGGGACGAGCGTCTCAGACCACATCAACAGAGCCGCCGCATCAACTCTTAGAGACTACATAGAGAATTCCGGCATGAGCATGACACAGATAGCCGAAGCTATGAATTTCAGCTCTCTGAGCTATCTCAACAGGTTTTGCCGACGCCATCTCGGCCTCTCGCCCACCGAGCTGAGGCGTGTGACTGTCGCCTGTCAGGGCAACGCATTGTAGAGCTTGTCGTCTACAGGCTCGAGCCATACGTTGGAGCCGTCCTCGCCCGGAATCTCAAACGCCAGATGGGCAAACCATGAATCTCCGGCCGCACCGTGCCAGTGCTTCACGTTGGCCGGGATATTTATCACTGTGCCGGGCAGAATCTCTACAGCCTCCTTGCCCTCTTCCTGATACCATCCGCGGCCGCCTATGCCTACCAGCATCTGTCCACCTCCCTTGGAGGCCTTATGTATATGCCAGTTGTTGCGGCATCCTGGTTCGAAAGTGACGTTGAAGAAGGGTATCCGGGCTGTGGACAACGGAGCGAGCCAGCTGCGTCCGCTGAAGTATTCCGCGTAGGCTTCGTTGGGCCGGCCGACAGGAAATATTATTTTTCGCTGGAACTCCGCGAGGCCGTCCTCGCCCTCGCACCCTTCAGCCCAGACCTGTGTGGCCTGGCGAAAAGCGGCCCACGCCTTGGGCCAGCCTGCGTAGAAAGCTATGTGGGTGAGCGCCTCGGATATCTCTGTGCGGGTTATCCCGTTCTTCCTGGCCTCTTGGAGATGAAAGGTCAGAGAAGAATCGGTAAGCCCCTGGGCCACAAGAGCGGTCACCGTGATGAGCGAGCGGTCGCGGAGCGATAGCAGGTCGTTGCGGCTCCACACTTCGCCGAAAAGTATATCGTCGTTGAGCCGGGCAAACTCCGGGGCAAATTGGCCGAGCTGGTCTCGGCCTGCGGTCTGTACTATTTTCTGCTGTGCCATTGATGCAAGTGCTGTTGCGCCGATTATTATCAGCGGGGTTATTCTTTTAATCATGTACAAAATTAGCTCTATTTCGCGCCACCCGTGTTTCACAAACGGCGCGAAATATTGCACATAAACACGCAATCTCTTTTCAGCGGCGCCAGAATGACGGCAAGAACAATACAAGGAAGGTGAACAGCTCGAGACGCCCTACAAGCATATCGGCTGTCAGCAGCCACTTGACGCCGTCAGGCAGAAGAGCGTAGCCCCCACCGGCTCCAGTGGCCCCGTATCCGAGCCCGTTGCAGCCAATGCATGAGGCTGTCATGAAAAGCGAATCCTCAAAGGCATATCCATACATGGCTATGATGCCGGTAGAGACAATCACTACCACCAGATAGATAAAGACAAAAGCCGTGATGCGCGACATCTGAGCCGTGTTTAGCGCCATGCCGTTTAGATGTACCACATACGTGCGCTTGGGAAAGACTGTCCTCTTGATCTCATTGCCGAGATTGGTGTTCAGGGCCATCAGTCTGTCTATCTTTATGCCTCCTGAGGTCGACCCGGTACAGGAGCCGCAAAGCATCAGCATTACGGTAAGGAACAGAGCGAACGGGCCCCATCCCTCGGCGGATCCGATAGTGAATCCGGTCGAGGTGATGGCGGAAACTACATGAAAGAAGGCTTTGACAGCCCCGCCGCCTTCGCCGGTGTCCTCTCCGCTGACGGCGAGCGAGAACATGAGGAGCAGGAAAGCGCATAAGGTCACGATGGAGAAGACCCTGAAAATTGAGTTGCGCAGGGCCGTCATAATCCCGTTGCGCCAGACGTTGTACATCATCGAGAAGTTTAGTCCGGCAAGGAACATCGAGACAGCGAGCACGACCAGCACATAATCCGAGTGCCAGTACTCCACGCCCGCGTTGCGCGTGGTGAATCCACCTGTGGCCACCGCGGCGAATGTCTGGCAGGTGCTGTCGAACAGACTCATGGGTCCTGCCCACAGAAGCAGGATGGTGACTATGGTAAGAACGCAATAGACGCCCCACACGGATATGGCTGTCTGGCGGATGCGAGGATGTATCTTGTCGTGGGTGATGCCTGTCGCTTCGGCCTGAAACATGGATATGCCCGTGGCCTTGTTGAGTTCCGGCAGGACGGCCAGCATGAACAGAACGATGCCGAGACCGCCTATCCACTGGGTGAGGGCGCGCCAGAACAGAAGGCCGTGCGGCAGGGCCTCGACGTCAGATATCATGCTCGCTCCGGTAGTGGTCAGTCCTGAAATCACCTCGAATACAGCATCTGTGAAAGAAAGCGGATTGTGTCCGAGCATGAAAGGAATCACCCCGAAGAGGGCGAAGACTATCCATATGACGGATGTTATCACAAAACCCTCCCTGCTTCTTACGGT
>JAIDJD010000102.1:3148-4228 GCA_029052375.1 Duncaniella sp.
GGCGGGCCGGCGCAACGTGCAGGCTTCGGCAATTCCTCCCGCAGCGCCGGCCGAAAGCGCGGCCACGGCAAACGACTTCCATTCGCTCTCGCCATAGACGAGACAGACGGCAAGCGGAAACAACAGAAGCAGGGCCTCGATGAGCACGAGCCTGCCGATAACCCGGACTATCGCCCCATAGTTGAGAGATGATGTCATATTCTATCTGAAAAATCTGCTGACTTTGTTCAGGGCTCCGGGCACATAGAAGACCACTACGTGGTCGCCCTCGCATATCTCTGTGCGGCCTTCGGCAAGCATACCTCTGCCGCCACGTATCACACCGCCGAGCGTCATCTCACGCGGGAGCGACAGGTCTGCCACACAGCCGGATGCTATGCCTGAACCCTTTCCGGCCACCATGTCGGCGATTTCGATATGGCCGAGAGACATACACCTGGCGGTGGAGTCGTCTGCGTCGAGAAGCACACTGAGTATCTTGCCTGAGTTGAGCAGTTTCTTATTGATTATCTTGTCTATCGACAGGCTCTCGGCCTCGGGGAGATATTGCAGTTCCTCGACCCGCGCCACAGTCCGCGCCACACCATGCTCGCGGGCCACCATACATGAGACAATGTTGGTCTCCGAGCTCCTTGTCAACGCAAGGAATATGTCGCATTTTCCTATCCCCTCCTCTTTGAGCGTCGATATGTCGTTTGCAAGAGCATTGACAACGACAACATCCTGAAACCGAGAGGCAATGACCTGACAACGCTCCTTGTCGGGGTCTATCACCGTGATATTGTATCCGCGGCCTATGGTCTCGAGCAGGTTTTCGGTTACGTTGCCTGCCCCGGTTATCATTATACGCTTGACTCTGTGTCCGCGCTGGCCGCAGAGTCTCGGCAGCAGGTCGACATTTCCGGGGGTGACAGCAAAGAACACCGTGTCGCCCTCCTCAAGTCTCTGGTCGCCGCGCGGTATGGTCACCACCTCGCCGCGTCTCACAGCCACGACATGAAAGAGGCGTGGATTGCTGGGCACCTCGCGTAGGAGCCTGCCACACATCGAGCCTCCGGGGTTCATTCTCACACCCGTCAC
>JAIDJD010000103.1 GCA_029052375.1 Duncaniella sp.
TGGCAATAGATTGTTGAGTTGCGATGCGAAGTTACAAAAAAAATAGCCTCACTCCAAACTGACAATGGAGCGGGGCCGACAAAAATGAAACCAATTAAATAAAAATTTTATGCGTCATCCCGACGAATAATCTTCTTACCTTAAATCTAATACCATGAAAAACGATGCAAAGGTACGGACTTATCGGAAAACAGCAAATTTTTTATGCTTAAAAACATATTCCATTAACAATAATTAACCAAAACGGCATATCATAATGCAAAAAAGAGTTAAATTTATCAACTGTAACTATATCGTCTTATATTTGTAATTGTTTTGTAACAGCAATACATTACCTTTGTATCACCGAAACTAAAAACGCATTTTCTCCCTCTATCGGGAAACAAGATATACAATCAATACCATAGACACAAGAAAATAACGGTTGCAAAATATCAATAGTAAGTTAGTATACTGATAAACCAATCTAATCAACGAGGGCAGGTCTTGACGACCTGCCCTCGGTCGTTTTTCAGCGCCACGAAAACAGATGGCTGCGCGAGCCGTAGCTCAGGCTGTCAGAAAAGTTGTCTATCTCGCTGACCGCGACAGACGACGGCAACCCGTCTGAATCTGTCTGCCACTCGTAAAACTCCTGCGTGCTGTGTCCTGCCGGTCCTATTACGGCCTTGTGTAAAGGCAGGTGGCGCGACGGCCTCCCGAGCAACCCGGCATAATAGGCCCACTGGAGGCCGCCGAGGTCCAGGCCCCCTGCCCCATGGTTCATGAAGATGAGTCCTCCCTTGTTGTCGAGCGGCTCTGAAAGGCCCGAGCCTGTGTAGGAGAGAGTTACCTCGAGATGGCCCGCGCCGCCGGGATACGAACAGTTGCCTCGCCCCGTCAGCAGGTCTCCGTCCTCGTAGTAGAAGACAAGCTCGCCCCTGCCGCCGGCCTCAGCATCCTCCCACTCCATATGGTTGAGGTAGCCGGCAAGGTTATAGGCGAGATTTAAGGCCATGCCCTCCTTCTCGGCATATCCTACCCAGCCGTCCTCGTTGACACAGAGCCTGTACTCGCCGTCGTCCGTGTCGAGCAGTATGTTGTATCCGTTCTTCTCGGCGTGGGCAGACGCGAGGTATCTGAATCTCGCGGCCGAGCCGATGGCCGTCACACGCCCGGCGGCATCATACTTGACAGCGTTGCCCCCGATAGACTGAGGCAGGCCGCCGGGAAAAACACGGTCGGGACCGATGGCCGCTATGGCCTCTTCGCCGCCGGGATTGCCGGCTCCGCTGAAGCCATGGTTCTTCTCAGGGTCGGCCGCACATCCGGCCAGCATAGCCCCGGAGAGCATGAGAAGCGCAAGTGAGAGATTGAGTTTCATAATGTGGTGCCTTGCTATTTTCAACAATAAGTCTGTTCCTATTATAAAAACAGCTCCGGCAAGCCGTTGGTTTTATGCACGGCCGGATAATCTTTGGCCATGCGCCCGCGTTATTGTAATATGGACAGCACAAACCCCACCCCACAGCCCGAGCTCGAGACACACCCGTTCGAGCCTTACCTCCCGCCCAACGCAAAGGTATTGATAATGGGCACCTTCCCGCCCCAGCCCAAACGCTGGAGCATGGA
>JAIDJD010000104.1 GCA_029052375.1 Duncaniella sp.
CGCCTCCCGCCGAGGTCAAGACCCGCGCGCTCAGCGGCTCGGCCTACATCGACTTTCCCGTCAACCGCACCGAGCTCTATCCCGACTATCGCCGCAACCCCGACGAGCTCAAGAGCATCCAGGCCACCATCGATGTCGTGGAGAAGGACTCAGACATCCACATCGACTCTCTCTCGGTCATAGGCTATGCCTCGCCCGAGGGCCCGTGGGACAACAACGTCCGCCTCGCCGCCGGCCGTACGGCCACCCTCATCGAGTATATCCGCGACCTCTACAGCTTCCCGGACCAGATACTCCGCAAGGGGTCGGTCCCCGAAGACTGGGAGGGCCTCATCAAGCGTCTCAAGATCACGGACATAGCCAACCGCGACGCCATCATGGCCATAGCCGCCGACAACTCTATCGAGCCTGACGCCCGCAACTCCAAGATACAGCGCGAGTTTCCCATACAGTACAAGTGGATACTCCAGAACATCTATCCCGCCCTGCGCCACTCGGACTATACCGTCTACTACACCGTCGTAGACTACACCGACCCCGAGGTGATAGGCCAGCTCCTCTACACCAACCCCGGCAAGCTGTCGCTCGGCGAGATTTTCACCTACGCCAACACGCTCGACCCCGACTCGGAACAGTTCCGCAAGGTGTTCGACATCGCGGCCAACCTGTATCCCGACAGCGAGATAGCCAACATCAACGCCGCCAACACAGCCCTGCGCCAGGGCTATCTCAAGGAGGCCGACCGCTATCTCGAGAAGGCCGGAGAGTCGCCCGAGGCCAACTATCTCCGCGGCATCTCGGCCGCCCTGCGCCAGGACTACACCACGGCTCTGCCCCTGTTCAGGAAAGCCTCCGACGCAGGCTTCCCCAAGGCCGACGCCGCCATACAGCAGCTCCGCGACAAGCGTCTCATAGCGGAGTGAAGTCCAGGCACACACACCGCATCCACAACGGACACACAAATCTATTTTAAACTATCATATTTATCAACAACCAAGAAAGAATGAAAACTAAGAAATTCTTCCTTAGCCTTTTCATGGCCTCCATAGCCATGGCAGGCTTCACTGCTTGCTCCGAGGACGAGCCCAAGGGCGGCTCTGACAACGGCGCTGCTGACGGCGAGGGTGCCTATGTATCTCTTACCGTCACCCTCCCCAACGGAAACGGAAGCCGTTCGCAGACTGTGACTGATCCCGATCCCGGCAACCCTGGCGGAGCCAGCACCGACGGCACCGAGGTAGGCTCTGACAAGGAGAACTATGTAGGCGAGGTGCTCCTCGTGATTGCCAGCGCAAAGGACAACGCCTTTGCCGCTTCCGGCCTCAGCACCAACTTCACCGCCCAGACCGGCAACACCAACTTCGAGACCAAGACCAAGCTCACCAAGACCCAGATCGAGGAGTACTACGCAAGCCCGTCCTTCAACAAGGAGGTCAACATCTTCGTGTTCTGCAACCCCACCAAGGCCCTCAAGGATATGGTAGGCGGCCTCCATGTAGGCGACACAGAGTGGGTAGACGACGTCACCAACGCCACCAGCTCTTCTCTCCCCGAGATAGCAGGTCTCGGCGGCAAGGGTTCGTTCTTCATGTCCAACTACCAGATAGCCAAGCGTCTCTTCCCCGCTACTGTAGACTCTTGGGAGACCTACAACACCGAGGACACTCCTTTTGACCTCTCCGGTGCCAACGAAGGCTCTGACCCCGACAACTCTGTAAACAACAACGGCGGTCCCGTCAAGGTTCACCGTGCCGCCGCCCGCTTCGACTTCAGGGACGGCAGCGCGATCGGCAACTACACCTATACCGTAGTCACCGAGGGCGAGGGCGAGAACAAGACACCCATCGTACAGGTAGAGATCTCGAGCCTCTCGCTCGCCAACATCTCCAAGAGCTTCTACACCCTCGAGCGTGTCTCTGACAACGGTATGCCTGCCGGAGCTGTGCTCTGCGGTGCCGAGATCCACAACAACTACGTCGTAGGCCCCAACGCCGCTGACTTCGCCAACATCAGCACTGTAGAGACCAACGGCTTCAGCAAGTACTTCTACGCACCTCTCTTCGCCGACAAGAAGAACGACAACGGCGTCTTCCCCTACGGCGAGTGGGACACCACCCCCGTATCCTTCTTCGCTAATGCCGTGGACGACAACTACACCGGCGGCAATCACAAGCCCGGCGACTACAAGGTATGGCGCTACGCCACCGAGAACGTCATCCCCTCTGCCGAGGGCCAGAAGAACGGTATCTCCGTGGCTGTCGTGTTCCGCACACAGATGAAGGCCACCGAGGCTGCCAAGAACAGCGCCGACGAGTACACCCAGGCTCTCTATGAGGCTCTCAACAACACCAAGACCAACCTCTCCGACAACCCCGTCCTCTTCGTGTTCAACAAGAAGCTCTACTGCGGCTGGGACAACGTGGTCAAGGCCGCTCTCCAGGCTTCTGTCAAGATGGATGCCGACAACAACCCCGTTTCCAAGAAAGAGCAGAACGCCGAGGGCACTGAGTACACCAAGTTCACCCTCACCGACGTCAACCGTTCCGAGCCCCTCTACGTAGCTGTGTTCGGCAACGGCGGTATCCCTGCCGAGGCCTGGAAGGTATGGGGCAGCGGCGATACTCTCTATGAGGACACTGTCGAGCCCGACGCCACTTCTGCCAACTCGCTCTACACCGCTTACGCCGACGCCAAGGATGACGCCAAGTTCAACACATTCCGCAACAAGGCCGTTGAGGAGGACTTCTACCTCTACGAGGCAAGCGTCGAGAACGGCAAGGCCGGCTACTACTGCCAGTACTTCTACTTCAACCGTCACAATGACAACCTGAAGCCCGGCACCATGGGCGTGATGGAGTTCGCCACCGTGCGCAACAACGTCTACAAGCTGG
>JAIDJD010000105.1 GCA_029052375.1 Duncaniella sp.
ATATCCGACAGACCGAACATATCGCCCTCAAAGGCAAAAGAGAGGGTTGAGTTGGGGTGACCGCTGGCAAGCACCGTGGGGAAGTGGGAGGCAAACTTCTTCATCCTCGAATCTTTCGAGGCGTCAACCTCCTTCCACAGCCCGTGACGGCGGCACACCTCGGCCGGATTGTACATCCGGGCATCGTCCCACTCCGCGCCATACATGGCCGAAGGCAGACCGACATCCTTTCCAGTCTCGGAGACCATACGGTCAAACGAACGGGCCACGGCCGCGGCATAGAGATTGCCTCCGGCCTTGGTGGGGTGGAGGCCGTCTGTAGAAAAGACTGTCTTGCCGGAGCTGTCGTTCCTCGCCCCTTTCCAGACCAGGCGCCCCTCAGACTCAAGAGCCACGGCCTCGCAGGCCATACGCACAGAGGGGACTGCATAATGCCCCGCAAGCTTGGCCAGAGAGCCATCCCCCTCCTTAGAGCCGTCGAGAATACAGATATCAGCCTTATGTGAGCTTTTGCGAATCTTGCGCACTATACCTTCGAGGGCAGGCAGATAAGCATCCTTGCCCGAAAATTCAATGAAAACAAGATCCGGATTGGCCGATAGCACCTGCTCGTCCACGCGAAACACTCCTAAGTCGGCTCCCGTGCCGGAAACTCCGGCATTAATCCATGTGAACTTTACCCCATTATAGCGGTTTTCGAGATACCTGGCAAGCTGCAGGCGGTAACAAAATCCGCTGTCAGTATTGCTCCCGCCTAAGAAAGCCACTGTCACCGGGGACGACTTAGATATCAGCGAGGCTGTGACCGGCAGGCCGCCGCGTGCCTCCAATTCTCCGTCGGGGGCTTTGTCTCCCGCCTCTATCAGCGGGATGTCAGAACGGCTTGTGTCAAACGTCAGCGGAGAGCCTGCATCGGCCCCGGCCGCAAGAGAGCCGAGGAGAAGCATGGCAGACAATAATATCTTTTTCATGTTCAGATTTCTATTTTATGAGTTTTGGAATTGCCATCAGCGTCTTTAACTATTACCGTGACTGTGACTTTCTCTTCAGGGGCGAAACGGACAAACGACCATTCGTAGGGATAGACGTCAAGCGAAACCGTCTCTTCGCCACAGACAGCCTCTACAGCCACGCCATCCTCGGGCGGAGTCTCGCAATAGCCATAGACCGAGTCCCAGCCAAAGGGAGAACGGATTCTGAATGTATGTATCCGCCCGGCCTTAGTGCCGCTTTCCACCACCCTGTATCCATCCTTGAGGGCCGGCATCCTGTCTGTCCCCAAAATGGTCCTGAGTTCGCGGTTGTCGGCTACAGCCTTGTCTGACAGCTTTAGAGAGATGGCCGAGAACCCCTTGGGCCCAAGCTTTGCCTCGTAGACGCCATCCTTGGCGGGAAGTTTGCGCCTTGAGCCCTTGGCGTCGTATATCATCGCCGAACCGACGTCTACCAGAGAGGCCAGTTCGCCGAGAACGACCGGCGCCACTGTCTCTGAACGGCTCTCGTTGCTCAAGAGTATCCAGGCGCGCGAGCCGGACACGGCCGTCACATAGTTGACCAGAGGGTTACGGCTGTCTATCAACCCCCTGCGGAGCCACAGATATGCCTTGTCGTCGTCGAACACCCTGCCGGGGGCTCCGCCGTAGACACGGTTTGAGAACCATACGAAACCCTCCTGCCTTCCGTATGGAAAGCTGACCTTGCCGCGCGAACGCTGTATAGCCTCCGTGACAAGATAGTCGGCCGTAAAAGCAAGATGGGGAGGTATATGGTGGTAGTAGATAGAGCTGACATCGGGGCCGGTGTACGGAAACCGCTCGTCCATCGTCAGGTCTGTATAGCCTGTGGCGTAATAGCCGGGATAGTTGGCAAATCTGCCTATAACAGCATTTCTGGCATAGGTGTCGTAGATGTCAAGCCCCGTGTGGCTGTTGAGACGCAGCATGGCGGGCGCCCACGAACTCATGAATACAGGGCGGCAGAGCTTGCCCTTGGTGCGCAGGAAATAGGTGGAGGGCTGCTCGAATCCGAGCCCGACAGGCGACACCAGCCACTGCTCTACGGTATGTTCCGGCGCGTCGCCCTCCTGTCTCGGAAACCCGAGGCGAAACTGCTCGGAACCCTTCCACCACATAGTGGCATTGCCGTCATACACGCCTCCGGGATGGACGGTCTGGACGGAGTCTTTCACGGCAGGCCATGTGCGTATGCCTGCAAGGGTATGGGCCGCACCACAGCGGGCCGCATCGAGAAACTCCTTGTCGCCGGTCTCTTCGTAGAGGTCAATGAAATCCCACCATGGGGCATAGATAGTAGAGTTGTAGAAGGCCTGATAGCGCATGGGCTTTACGCTGTTGGCATAGATGTGCATCCTGGCGTCTCTCGAGGCTGTGGTACGGGCACGCCTCAGCCACTTCTCGTCGCCTGTGAGACGGTATGCCGCAAGAGCCTGAACCCACGAAAGTATCGGCGAGGAATATCCCCGGGGAGAGCGCGGCTCGCCATCAGGAAGGGCTATATCCTTGAGCCACTCGTTGCGTCCGCCGAGCAGTCTGTACAGACCGTCGAAGTATGTGGTGGTGAATTGCGAACCCAAGGGAGAGAGCCTGAGCGTCTCGGGGTCCTTGTTGTACCCTTGTTCAGTGGTGCGCGAGCTCCACCTGTATCCCTTGCGCGAGAGCGTATACTCAATGGCCGGAAGAGCACGGCGCAGATAGAGGTCTTCGTCGGCCGATGTCACAGCCGCGCCTACGATGGCCAGCGGGGCCGAGTGGACAACCGTCGGAGCCCTGTCGGGCTTGCCTTCGATGTCATAATGTCCTCTCATAGCCGCATCCCAGCCTCCATGCACATCGTCGGCCATCAGCTCTACTATGCTGAACATAGTCTCCGTCAGCGATTTGTCTGTCTGCCGGCGATAGTCTCTTACGCCATAGATGTCAGTGGCGACATACTCGAGAGTCTCGTTCCACGGTTTGGGAGCAAGCCCCACTTCGAAACGGCGCGAGATGGTGACACCCTTCTCCATACGGCTGTCGGCCATGCCGAGGACAGGAGAGAACGCTGTGGCGCCTACCATATTGTCGTGGTTCCTTAGACAGAATCCCATCGGAGAATAGTCCACCCCACCCCAATCGAGAGGAGAGAGTTTGTCGTCTCCGCTTACAAACGCCGTCATGCGCCTGTCTCCGCTCCCGGTCTCGACCATCGCCACCGGCGTGGGCATCATCACCGAGAGCATCATTATAGGTTTCTCGGGCATACGGCGGTACTGGAACATGGGCGGGAGCAGGACATTGGTGACATCCGAGGGTCTCGCAGCATGAAGGCCTGTGACGCCGAGGCTGTAACAGCCAGAGACGGCGGGAGTGAATTCAAGACGGAGCGAGGCGCTCATACCACCCTCAGACAAAGTCCAGAAACCACGGACCGTGTGGCCGCCTCGGGTAGCGTATTCTACCTCGATAGTATTTCTGTCTATGTTGCGGGCGCTGACAGGCACCGCCTCGCAGACCTTGCCGCTCTCGTAGGGATTGAGCGAGAGGCTGTCGCCGGACATCCACGAAGGATAATAGTTCTTGTAGCTCGGCCGTCTGAGCCTTGCGGGCCCGGTGATCACAAAAACCTTGTTGTCCTCCATGGGCGAAACGAAGTGTCTCCATCCCTCCTCGGTCTTTGCTTCCATAGAGCAGGCAAGGGCCTTGCCGCCCTCGCCGCACCTCACATAGGACAGGCGCAGGCAATCTCCCGAAATCGAAGCCGCGGTCTCGAGCCTCGAGTCTATGGCAAGGGGCGGGGTCATCAGCACCTCCGAATGTACGCTCTGGAACGTGCAGGCCACAGCGGCGACGATGGCCGTCATTATATTCTTGAATTTCATTTTTCTACCGGTATTTTGATAGTTTCAAGGCCGTAAGAGGCCAGCTGTATGTTGCGGACACCATAGGAGCGGCTCTCTAACGCCACTGTTTTAGGCTCGGCAGTGTCGTTGAGCAACATGATGTATATATGGCCTTCGCCACGGGCCAGCACCATCTCTACATCCGGATCGGCGACCTTAAACTCGCCGGGCATCATTGCCAGCGAGGCCTTGTCGCCATAGACAGTGCCTTCAGCGAAGCCATATGTACGGTGGGGGCCTACCTTAGGAGTGATGAATCCGGCGGGAAACTTGATCCGGCCTTCGCTCCTGAGCTCAAGCTCGGCCATCAGATAGTCCGTCATCCATCCCATCTGCCACCAGGCATGATGAGGATAGGGACCGGCGCCCCGGTTCATCGCGGCCCAATAGTAGGTGGCCACGGCTGTCTCGTCGTCGACAAACGCATCGCGCCCTATGGCAGCGGCGCGCGCCATCTCGAGAAATATCTCCTCGCCGGTCAGACGATACATCCTCACAAACATTCCGGCGTGAGAAGCGAGAAGCACGGGGCCATGCAGATTGGCCGACCCGATGATACCGCCATGTTCGTATGCGAGGCCTGCGGTGGTTATCTGCCACTGCTCCAAGGGCCGTCCCTTGACAGAGACGGGTCTGCGAGAAGCCACGGGATTGGTGTAAACAGAAGTGGCGTAAAACCTGGCTGTCGACACAGCGGCATCGAGATACCGTCCGGCGCCGGTAGCGTCGTACATCTCCATGAGAGCCTGAGCGGCCTGGGCGGTGGCGAAGTCCGGGGCAAAGCGTGTGTCGCCGCAGACTCCGAGCCATCGGTGAGGCTCGACGGCATTCGCAATTATCCAGTCGGCTCCACGTCGAGCAGCCTCGAGATATCGGTTGTCGCCAAGCACCTTCCACGCTATCAGCAGGCCATAGAATGTAGGACGGTAATCCATGAGGTCGTCGAAGGCCTCAGAGCCGTCGGCGTCGCTGTAAGCCACTGTCCACGAACCGTCCTCTTTCTGATGGTCGAGCAACCACTCGGCCGCCAGGCGTATTCTGTCTCTCACGTCCTGATTGTCAGGTTCGAAGAGCGCGATATTCCCGAGATCCATAAGCATATAATATGTGGTGGCCACAGGCTCGGTATAGGGCCCCCACTCCTCCACAAAGCGTTTGCCGGCAGACAGATAGTATTGTCCGCGCGAGGCTCCGGACATCGGGCCCTCTCCGCAGTGCTGCTGTCTGAGTTTGAAGTTAAGAGCATACGGCAGGCGCTTGCGTGTCAGAAGGGTGTCCCCTGTCAGCGAGCCGAGCATCCACATGGCTCCGTAGTCCGCGTTTTTCATCGCGTCTTTCTTGGCCATATACACACCGCCGAGATATTCCTGGGCTCCTATGGTGTCGCCCTCGAAAACCACAGTGTGCCACTTGGATGTGCTGTCGTTGACCACATACCGGTGGATGCCATAGAGACGGTCGGTGAGCGAGCGTCTGTTGCGGCGCAGGGCGAGCGACTGTCCGAAGTCATATATGTCTCTGGCGGCATGGAGAAACAGAGGCCACCAGCCACGGCTGTCGAAACTGAAGACAAAGCTGAATGTGCGCGTCTCGCCTGCCTTCATATACGAGCCGTCCTGGCCGAGCACAGGATGATAGAGCGTAGGCGCAAGCTCGCCGCGGCGGTTCATGGCCGAGAGACCGAGGCGCCAAAGTCCGGTGTTGCGGCGGTCGTCGCCCCACGGTTCGGCGGCAGTGCCGGGCATGGCTGTCACGGCCACAGAGAGGCCGTCCTTGTCCGAAGCTATCGAGGTGAGTGTAGAGGTGCCGCGCTCCCTGAAAAGCACCGGGACGGAGGGGATGCCCCAGCCGTAAGCATAGGCCCGGGCAAAGTCGGCGCTAAGCTCATGGCCGTGGAGCACACCGGGTATGAGGGCGAAATCGAGCCGTTCGGAGCTGAAAGACGCCACCGAGGGCGTGGCCATGGAGTACCATCCGTCGCGCCGGGCGGTCAGCGACATGGACACACGGATGTCCTTGCCGTTAAGGCTCCACGTCTCAGACAGCGAAAATGAGGCGCACCGGTAGTCGAGCCTCGCGACGCTGTCGGCCATCGAAGTGACCGAGGCGGGCAGGAAACTGAACTCCTCGCCTGCGCGATTGAGTGCAACGGCGGTTGTAGCCTCATTCCAGGAGGGCATCACATAGCGGTACTCCTCGCCGGGAAAATTCTCGTCAACGCCTACTTCCGCGGCTGTCAGGGGGCGGTCTGAGGGCTTCTCGCCGCTGAATAGAACTGTGTGCTGGCTCTCGGCCACGCCGAGAGGTAGTCCGAAAGCCGACACCGACACGAGGCGCCAGCCCTCGGCCTGCCTCTCCCACCTGACGGATAGGACTCCGTTGGAGAGCGTCTTGCCTCGCGTCGCTCCCTCGGCAAACGGCGAGGCCGAAAGCGAGAACATACCCGCGAGAAACGAACAAATCAACTTGGTGCGCATGGCTCGTTATTCGATTACGGTCAGTTTTACGGTGGCTGTGGAGCTGTTCTCGCTGTTGTACCAAACTGAAGAGCTTGCAAACACGGCCTCATACACGCCGGGGACTTCATATGTGTAGCTGAACTCTTCCACATCAGTGGCTATGTTCTTGAGAATAACACCGGATGAGGGTTCTGAGGTATGGATGTTGAATCCGGCCGACACGGCCCAGAACTCCTTGTCGCCTGTCGAGGCATTGCCTGAGGCAAGGAGCTGAGAACCGGGGAGGGTCCACTTTGCAGTGCCTGAGACGACAACGTTCTGCCATCCTGCGGTCTTGATGTCTGCAATCTCGGAACGGCCTCCCTCGGGCGAAACTTTCACAAGCGACATACTGCGCACTACCCATCTGTTGCGCACGCCCTCGCCGTCGATATCCTTGTAGCGGAATGCCACATAGATCAGGCCGTCGTCCCCAGAACCCGCGTATGACTTGAGGCTTGCTGTTCCCGAAGGTGTGTTCTGCCCGGTCTTGTCGGGCAGAGTGAAGAGCCCGGTGACGTCTGTCCAGGTGGCAGACGAGACCTCTTCGGGTGTATAGACCCCGCTGAAATCTGCGCTGACAAGCACCTGCATATTGTTCACTACGCCTGCCGACTGGTCTGTGTAAGAAACGAAATCCATCGTCATGTCGTTGTCGGCAAACTGGCGGTTGCGCAGACTGTATTCGTGGCCGGGCTCGCCGGAATAGAATATGATATTGTCTGCCTCGCCATCAATCCTGAAAGTCACAGGCTCGCCCGCCTTGCAGACCTCGCTGCCGAGAGAGATGCTGAGGCCGGCGTCGGGGGCCTCGTTGGTGCAGGCTGTCACCGCC
>JAIDJD010000106.1:0-4241 GCA_029052375.1 Duncaniella sp.
GCCCGTGACACCGCATGAGGTATTGAAGAAATACTGGGGCTACGACAGCTTCAGGCCCCGGCAGGAAGAAATCATCGCCTCGGTGCTCGCCGGGCGCGACACCCTCGGCCTGCTCCCCACCGGCGGCGGCAAGAGCATCACATTCCAGGTCCCCGCCATGATTCTCCCCGGGGTCACCGTAGTGGTCACCCCCCTGATATCGCTGATGACAGACCAGGCCGACAACCTGGCCCGACGTGGCATACGCGCCTCGCTGATACACTCCGGCCTCTCGCGCCACGACAGGGAGCTGGCCATGACACGATGCCGCCTGGGCAAGTCCAAGATACTCTACGTCTCGCCCGAACGCCTGCAGAACGACGGCTTCCTGTCCGAAATGCACGGCATAGACGTCAGCCTCCTGGTCATCGACGAGGCACACTGCATCTCGCAGTGGGGCTACGACTTCCGCCCCTCCTACCTGCGCATAGCCGACCTGCGCGGGCGCCTGCCCGAAGGTGTACCTGTGCTGGCGCTCACCGCCTCGGCCACGCCCGAGGTGCAGGCAGACATCATGGACAAGCTGGGGATGAGAGACGGACAGCGCTTTGCCCTCAGCTTCGACCGCCCCAACCTCAGCTACATAGTGCGCCGCACAGAGGCTAAAGACGAGATGCTGCTGAGGGTGCTCAAGGCCACCGAGGGCAGCGCCATAGTCTACGTGCGCTCGCGCCGCCGCACACGCGAGATAGCAGATATGCTCGCCGCCAGGGGTATAAGCGCCGAGGCATACCACGCCGGGCTCGCCTCCGAGGACAAGGAAGACCGCCAGAACCGCTGGAAGCGCGGCCAGGTGAGGGTGATGGCGGCCACCAACGCCTTCGGGATGGGCATCGACAAGCCCGACGTCCGCGTCGTGGTCCACTACGACCTGCCCCCATCGCTCGAAGAATACTACCAGGAGGCTGGCCGCGCAGGCCGCGACGGCCTCCACTCCTACGCCGTGGCCCTGGCCGGGAGATACGACAGAGGCGTGCTGGCGCGCCGGCTGTCGGACGCCTACCCGGACAAGGAGTTCATACGCGAGGTCTACGGACTGCTCGGGACATTTCTCGGCGTGGCCGTAGGCTCGGGCCGCGGGAGCCTCTTCGAGTTCAGCCTCGAGAAATTCTGCCAGACCTTCGGCCTCCCCCCCGTCCAGACCGAGAGCGCCCTGAGGATACTGACCCGCTCGGGCTACATCGAGTATATCGACGAGACCACCACAGACTCCAGGGTGATGGTGGTCGTGAGGCGCGACGAACTCTACAGCCTGCGCCTCGAACCGCTGGCCGAGGAGGTGCTCGAAGAGCTGCTGAGACGGTTCACAGGGCTCTTTGCCGACTATATGGCCATATCCGAGCTGGTTCTTGCCCGCGCCCTCGGCCTCTCGTCCCAGCAGGTCTACGACGCTCTGCTCTACCTGACGCGTATGCACGTCATCCACTACAGGCCCCGGCGCACGACCCCCTTTGTCTACTACCCCACCTCGCGCGAGGAGACACGCCACGTCCTCATCCCCCTGGCCGTCTACGAGGAGATGCGCGCCCGCATGGAGAAGCGCATCAGAGCCGTCTCCGACTTTATCTTCGACGACACCGCCTGCCGCACCGGGCGCCTGCTCGGATACTTCGGCGAGACAGCCGCCTGTGCCTGCGGACGCTGTGACGTCTGCCGTACCCGGGCCGCAAGCCGCACACAGAGCATCGCCGAAATCTCGCGCCGCATACACTCCCTGGCCTCGCGCCCCGGAGGCATTACCCCCGCGGATATATGCAGGCATCTCGCGCTGGGGGCCGACCGTGTGGCCGACATCCTGCGCGAGATGCTTGAAGAGGGCGAGGTGGCCTACGACCCCTCGACAGGGAAAATCTCAAGAATGGAGAATTGAGAATGGAGAATTGAAAAATTCAACCACCCAAGTCCACAATTCTCCATTTCAAAATCTCAATCAATAAGCTTCTTCCCTCGTGGGGAATGCCTGGCTCTTGACGTCTGAGATGTAGGAGCCGAGGGCGCCGTCGATTACAGAGGCGAGGTCGGCATAGCGGCGGAGGAACTTTGGCGAGAAGCCCTGGTTCATGCCCAGCATATCCTGCACAACGAGCACCTGGCCGTCACAGTCGGGACCGGCACCGATGCCGATGGTGGGGATAGAGAGAGCCGCAGACACCTTGGCGGCAAGGTCGGCGGGAATCTTCTCGAGTACCAGCGCGAAACATCCGGCCGCCTCGAGAGCCTTGGCATCCTCGATGAGGCGGGCGGCCTCGGCCTCGCCGCGGGCACGCACATTATAGTTGCCGAAGGCATTGATGCTCTGGGGCGTGAGGCCGAGGTGTCCCATCACGGGGATATCGGCCGCAACGAGGCGGGCCACCGTGTCTGCAATCTCGCGTCCGCCCTCGATCTTGACGGCCTCGGCCCCGCTCTCCTTGAGCACACGGATGCCCGACTGGAGCGCCATCATGGGGTCGCCCTTGTATGTGCCGAAGGGGAGGTCGCACACCACGAGAGCCCTCTTGACGCCTCTCACAACACACTCGGCATGATATATCATGCGGTCGAGAGTGATAGGGAGGGTTGTGGAATATCCGGCCATCACATTGGCCGCAGAGTCGCCCACGAGGATGACGTCCATGCCGGCCTCGTCGACAAGGCGGGCCATAGTGAAGTCATAGGCGGTGAGCATCGCAATCTTCTCCCCCTTGGCCTTCATCTCGGCCAGGCGCAGTGTAGTCACCTTGCGGGGGTCTGTGGGAGTATAAGTTGACATATTCTATGTGTTTGCCTATCGGCAAAAGGGGTGAAAATACCGAAAAACGGCGCAAAGTTAGCAACTTTGCATGACAAAGAGCAAAAAACGGCACAGAAAATTTTAAAGTTCGCTGAATATGTCTTAATTTTGCACATTGGAAACAACGCATACCCGCCCGCGCGCCGACACGGAAGCGCAACGTCTCCGCCAGAACTAACAGAATATCACAATCCACCATCTCTACCAAACACAATGGCAAATAACAAACAGCACGAAGCAGAAACCCACACCTCCATCGACGATGTGAACGACACCCTCACCGGCATCGGCGAGAAGGTACAGAACAACCCCAAGATTGTCGTCTATGCCTGCGTGGCCGTAGCCGCAGTCGTGGCCGTCATCCTCATATGGGTCTACGCCGTGCGCCAGCCCGGCATAAACGCCGCCAACGATGCCCTCGGACAGGCCGACATGGAGCTCCTCATGGGCAACGACTCCATAGCCCTCATGAAATACGAGAAGGTGGCCGCCGACCACGGATACAAGGCTGGCGACCTCGCCGGCCTCAACGCCGCCATCCTCCTCTACCAGAAGCAGGACTACGAGAAGGCCCTCTCGTACCTCAAGGACTACGACGCATCCGAGACCATCATCGGCGCCGGCGCCAAGAGCCTCGAGGGCGACTGCTACGTCAACCTCAAGCAGTATCCCCAGGCCATCGAGTGCTACAAGAAAGCCATAAGCCTATCTGACGACAACCCCCACTACACCCCCGTCTTCATGCTCAAGGAGGCCACCGTGCTCCACGAGATGAAAGACTACAAGGCCGAGGCCGCACTCTACAAGGAGCTCATAGCCAAGTATCCCGCATTCGCCTCGGAGATCAACACCAACTTCGAGAAATATCTCGAGCGCGCCGAAGCCCTCGCCGCACAGCCCGCCAACTAAAAGACACCCCCACATACCACACAACAGCCTCCGCCCCACAGCGGAGGCTGTTTTTTTTTGCACAGACAGGGTCAGGAATCAGTCATATAAAACCAATATGACTGATTCCTGACCAATGACTTTCAACTCTAAACCCTCAACTCCAAATCGGCATTACCGCACCATTCGGCCCCCCGGCGGCGCGTAACTTTGCACTGTCAATCACAAACAACACCGGACAACAATGGAAAACACCCGAAACACCACACCTCCCGCCGACGCGCCCAAAGCCCGGGACCCCGAGACCCAAGACCCCGCCGACAAGCTCGGCTACCTCGAACTGTTGCGCGCCGAGCCAGACCCCGAACCCGAGCCCTCGGCCACCGACCGCGTCCTCAACCACTCGCGCCAGAGCGCCTGGGATTTCTGAATCCCGGAGGCAGACATCAGCCGGCAGGCCGGCAGTCGTTAGTCAGCAGGCCAAAGTCGGCAGGCCAAAGTCGGCAGGCCGCAGGCCTTACTAAACTTTAAACCTAAGTGC
>JAIDJD010000106.1:4341-11910 GCA_029052375.1 Duncaniella sp.
GAAGCTCCTAAACTTTAAACCCAAGAGCGAAGCTCCTAAACTTTAAACCCAAGAGCGAAGCTCCTAAACTTTAAACCCAAGAGCGAAGCTCCTAAACTTTAAACCTAAGAGCGAAGCTCCTAAACTTTAAACTCAAACCCTAAACCCCCAAACCCAAAACATTATGGCAGACACACAGACACCCGCGGCCGCACACATCAACGGCCAGCCCCTCACCACCGGCCTCACCGGACAGCTCTCGCCCGACCTCCTGCGCTCTCATGTCGACAAGCGCATAGCCCGCATACGCCCCTCCTCTACCCCGCTCGACCAGATATCGCGAATGGTAGGGTGCCGCAACTCAGGCTCGATGAAGGTAGACTACTACAGCGTCGACACCAAACCCTCCCAGACCGTCCTCTCGGACAGCTTTGCCGGCAAGACCGTGCCCAACGGCACCCCCGTCAAGATAGCCACCGCCCACAACGACTGGTTTTCGGAGACAGACACCTTCATGGTCAAGGGCATCTCTACCGACGGCCGTCCCATGGTCTTCTATGTAAGCGCCGTGGCCGACGACGGCATCTCGGCAATCCCCCTCGCCGACGCCTCGCTCAGCCAGGTGTCCATCCCTTCGATGCCCGAAGGCACAGAAGTGGTGCGCATGGGCCGCGCCGCAGGCGAGCTCGACGTCCAGACGCCTCAGTACAACCTGCTCCCCGTCAAGGACTACAACTACTGCCAGATATTCAAGGCCCAGATAGAAGAATCTACACTCCAGCGCCTCGCCGACAAGGAGGTGGGCTGGAACTTCTCTGACCAGGAAGAGAGCGCCATCGCAGATATGCGCCTGGGCATAGAGAAGTCTTTTCTCTTCGGCTCGAGATGCCGCCTCGGACGTCCCGGCAAGGAGGATGTCTACACCACGGGAGGCATCTGGAGCCAGGCAGGCCGAGAATACACCTATCCCGCCGGCGCCTTCAGCCAGGCAGACCTCACAGAACTGATGCGCAAGGCCTTCACCGGAGGCGCAGGCTCGCCGCGCAAGGTGCTGCTCGGAGGCTCGGAGCTCATGGCCGCCCTGATGGGCCTCGACGTAACCCGCGTGGTCTCGGGCACAGGCAAGAAGGTGGTGTGGGGCATAGACTTCGACTGCATCACCTCCAAGTTCGGCACCCTGTATGTCAAGCTCTCCGAAATCTTCGACCTCTGCGGCATGAGCGGATGCGGCATGGTGATAGACCCCGAGTACATCACCAAATATGCCCACATCCCCTTCACGGCAGACCGCATCAGCTTTCACAAGCAGGGCGTGCGCAACACCGAGGCCGTAGTGCTCACCGAAGCCTCCTGTCTCGTGCTCCGCTACCCCGGAGCCCATATGCGCATCAAGGCGGAATAGTTGAGAGGGTTTAGGGCCTCGCGGCCTGAGGTTTAAAGTTTAACAATGCCGCTTAGCGACCTGAGTATTGGTCAAATAGGACTTATTGGTCAATATCTCTCAACCCTAAACTTTAAACCTCAGGCCGCAAGGCCCTAAACCCTAAACTCTTTCAACTCTCAACTCTCAACTTTCAACTTTCAATTCCAATTTAACCTTAATGCATAATATTTAATCAATATAATTTTGTTTTTCATCCCAAAAGCGTTACCTTTGCCTATGTGACTCTACAATACGTCGATTCTAATCTGACTATTACTTGAAATCAACAATACAAACCCGTTAACCCCCCCCAAACCCTTAGATATGGAAAACGAACAGTTGCTGAAGGAAGTGACCCTTCGTGCCGAGCAGTGGCTCGGAGACAGCTATGACGCCGAGACCCGCGCCGAGGTAAAACGTATGCTTGAGGCAGAAGACAAGACAGACCTCATCGAGTCGTTCTACCGCGACCTCGAGTTCGGCACAGGCGGTCTGCGCGGCATCATGGGCGCCGGCACCAACCGCATGAACATCTATACAGTAGGCGCCGCCACACAGGGCCTCGCCAACTATCTCAAAGAAGCATTCAAAGACCTCCCCGAAATATCCGTAGCCGTAGGCCATGACGTCCGCAACAACTCGCGCAAGTTTGCCGAAATCGTAGCCGACATCTTCTCTGCCAACGGCATCAAGGTCTACCTCTTCGACAGCTTCCGCCCCACCCCCGAGCTCTCGTTCGCCATCCGCCACTTCGGATGCCAGAGCGGCGTAAACATCACCGCCTCGCACAACCCCAAGATCTACAACGGATACAAGGCATACTGGGAGGACGGCGCACAGATCATCGCCCCCCACGACGTCAACATCATAGACCACGTCAACCGCATCAAGGACGTGAAGGAAATCAAGTTCCAGGGCGACAAGAGCAAAATCCAGATAATCGGCGAAGAGGTAGACAAGATATACCTCGAGAAAATCAAGGGTCTCTCTCTCAGCCCCGAGGCCATCGAGCGCAACAAGGACATGAAGATTGTCTACACCCCCATCCACGGCACAGGTGTGAAGCTCATCCCCGACTCGCTCATGAACTATGGCTTCCGCAACATAATCCACGTCCCCGAACAGGACATCCCCTCGGGCGACTTCCCCACCGTAGAGTCGCCCAACCCCGAGGTGCCCTCCGCAATGGCCATGGCCATCGCCAAGGCCAAGGAGGTAGGCGCAGACATCGTAATGGCCTCTGACCCCGACGCAGACCGCGTAGGATGCGTGATCCGCGACAACAAGGGCGAGTATGTCCTGCTCAACGGCAACCAGATAGTGATGATTCTCCTCAACTACATCATCACCCGCAACCAGGAGCTCGGAATGCTCAAGGGCAACGAGTTCGTCGTCAAGACCATCGTCACCACAGAGACCATCAAGCGCATCTGCGACGCCTGCAAGGTCAAGATGTTCGACTGCTACACCGGCTTCAAGTGGATTGCGGCCGTGATGCGCGACAACGAGGACGTCCTCCGCTACATCGGCGGCGGCGAAGAGAGCTACGGCTTCCTCGCCGAGACATTTGTCCGCGACAAGGACGCCGTGTCGGCCTGCTCGCTCCTCGCCGAGGCCTGCGCTTGGGCCATGGACAAGGGCATGGACTTCCAGGCCATGCTCGCAGACATCTACTGCAAGTACGGATTCAGCATGGAGGTAGGCGTCAGCGTAGTGCGCCCCGGCAAGACCGGAGCCGAAGAGATACAGGCCATGATGAAGAACTTCCGCGAGAATCCCCCCAAGACCCTCGCCGGAGCCGCCGTGACAGAAGTGAAAGACTACGAGACCCTCGACCTCACCAAGGCCGACGGCACAAAGGAGAAGCTCAACTTCCCCACCACATCCAACGTGCTCCAGTGGTTCACCGAAGACAACTCCAAGATTTCTGTCCGCCCCTCAGGCACAGAGCCCAAGATCAAGTTCTACATGGAGGTGAGTGTCCCCATGAACTCGCCCGAAGAGTATGACGCCGCCCGCGTCCAGGCCTCAGCCAAGATCGAAGCCCTCAAGAAAGACCTCGGCATCTAAGCCTCCCGGCCGCATCAGCGGCACATAAAACCCAACACAGCCCCCGGTGCCCGCAACGGCGCCGGGGGCTTTATTTATTGCCCGCCATACACATACATAAAACAATCAGGGAGTGCCGGGACACATGGTCCAGGCACTCCCTGATTTTAGGGAATCGGATCAGGCAAGGCAGGATTACTTAACCACCTTCGTGGCCGCAGTCTTGCCGTCGGCGAGGGTGTCGACCTTGATGAAGACGCCGTTGGAGGGATTCTCCACGAGGATGCCCTGGAGGTTGTAATAGCGGGTCTCCACTACGGCGGCGCTCTCTGTGCCGACCTCAATGATGCCGGTTGTTGAGGCCTCTACCATGGGACCGAAACCGCCGCGGCCGTTGGCCTTGCGCACCTGCACATTGCCCTCGGGGAGCTGGCCGGCATAGATTTTGCCGTCCACAAGATAGACATTCCCCTCGGGGTTCTCGTTGGCGGCATATTCTACCTGAGCGGCTGTCTGGTCGGGGTTCCAGCCGGGGAACACCTTGTCGAGAGCATACTCGGCGGCCTGCTCGTCGGTGAGGATGGTCTCATATTTCTTGTTGCCGGTAGAGTGGGTGAAGTTGATCTCGTTGGAGGCGGGAGAGATGCGGTTGCCCTCGGTGTCCATCGAGTTGTACTCTACAAACTTGTCTGCGGCACAGTTCATGCCGGCCACGGTGAAGCGGCTGGAAGCAAGCTTGGCGGGCTGGTTGATGGTGGTGTTGAGCCATGCGAGGCCTGAATATGTGCCCCACGAACGGCCGAAGTTGAACTTGGAGCAGAGCGTCTCGATAGTGCAGTTGTTCATCACGTAGCCAAACTTCTTGGCGCCGTTGGGAGCCGCGATGGTGGCATCCTTCTGAGGCTCGTTGACAAACTTGACACGGCTGAAATAGACATCGCCGCCTCCGCACACATAGTCTACCACGCCATGTATCTCGCCGTCCTCGAAGTAGAACCATGCATCCTTGTTGTGGCTGTAGTAGGTGTCCTGGTGAGACTCGAGGCTCACGTTCTTGCAGATGGTGTTCTTGCCCCTGTCCTCGAAGGCCACGGCGCGGCCGGCCGCGGCCTTGCCGTCAAAGGGCATCGCGTTGCGCAGGGTGAGGTCCTGGAGATAGAGATTCTCAGAGCGGTTGAGCAGGGTGGCGGTGACGCTGATGCCCTCAGCCTCGAGAGGAGGATAGTTGAGGATGACGGTTCCGGTCATAGACTCGCCGATGATGGAGATGTTCTTGCCGCTGATGGTGGTCAGAGTGGTGGTGCCGAGGTCATAGGTGCCGTCGGGGAGGAAGATCTTGGCGCCGTCCTGCGAGGCGGCGGCCTTGAGGGCGAGCAGGAAGCTGGAGACGTCGCCTGCGGGTATCTCATAGTAGCCCGAAGCCTGGTCGTACTCCACGAACCTGACAACGTTGGACACTGCCACATTATGGATATACGCGCCCGCGGGGAAGGTGATGGTGAGCCAGCCGGCCTGGCCGTCGTACTGGAACGACTGCTCGGCGCCATCCGAATCGGCCTTGACGGGGAACTCGGCTACAGTCTGGCCTGCGGCGTCGGTGACGGTGGCTGCAGACTCGGCCGAAAACTGGCAGCAGCCCACGGTGACATACGACTTCCCGGCCACATTGACCTTGATGGAGCCGTTCTTGCCGACAACCCAGCCGTGGTTGTTGTAATACCTGCCCTCTATCTCGATACACTCGTGGTCCTCTACATAAAAGTAGGGTTTGGTGAGGTCGTAGATATACATCGAGGGAGCATCGGCAGTCTCAATCTTGGTGGCGCGGGCATAGAGCTTGGTGTCGGCCTGGATAGAGGTGCCCTCTGCCACCTTCTCGGCGGCAGCCTTGGAGGATGCAAACCATCCGCGGAAAGCCTGGCCCTCGGGGACGGTGACGTCAGCCTCGCCATACTTATATGTGAGAGCCGAACCGCCGGGGACAACCTCGGAGCCGAGCAGAGAGCCGTCTGTGTTGTAGTACTCAACCTCTACGTCGGGGAGGAAGTCACAGGCCTCGACAGCGAGCGAGGGACAGTAGGAGGGAGTGGTGATGGTGAGGACGGCATCGTCGTTGCTGTTGTAGACCCAGCTTGTGGTAGAGTTGCAGTTGTCGTTACAGGGGAGGGTTGCAAGCACATTGTCGCCTGCCTTGATGGTGGCACCCTGGCCGTTATACTGGCAGTTGCCGAATGTGATGCGTACAGCGCCGTCGACAGGGACGGTGACTGTAGAGGTGTTGTATCCGTGCTTAGCGTCGTGCCATGTGCCCTCGACGGTCACGCCCTCGGGCAGGACGCCGGTCTCGGGCGCTACCACGGTGTAGGGGTTGGTGGTGAAGTCAATCTTGAAGTCGGTGAAGTGGCGCTCCTTGGGGATATAGGGTATCACCTTGATGCCGTAGAGACGGAAACCCTTGCTGCAGCTCATGTTGAGGACGACGTCGCCATTCTCCTTGACGCGGGTAGACTTCTTGGAGTTTTCGCCCTGGGCTGTAATGTTTGAAGGCATTGTCAGCGTGCCGTCTGTAATATTGTCTGAAGTGACACTGGCATCATCCTTGCCTGCTCCGGAGAAATCAAGGATAAGTTCATCGTTGACACCGCATCCGGGTATGCGCACGGTCATCTTGCCATGCTGGAAGCAGAAGTTCTGAGAGATACCATATACGGCACCTGTGCCTACTGTGAAATACACACCCTCTAGACCTGAGAGGGCACCGCCGTTGTTAGAGGGGAGTTCCTGATTTTCAAGAGCCTTTGCAATGGCATAACGGCCATTGCTGGACGCAGACCAATACTCGCAGTCGGTCACCTCATTGGCATGGGACTTTCCCTTTGTAAAACTCCAGTCTCGGGTAGTGGTTACGTGCTCCCACTCAGCCTCTTGCGCCCGGACACTCACGCTACACAAGAGCGTGAAGATAAGGAGCAAATTGAATAATTTGTTCATGTTTAGGATTAGATGTTTTGGTTAATTTGGTTAATTTGATTGGTTGATTGTCTTGTCAGTAATTCATGCGGCAATAATATCTGGCACAAATTTATGACAAAAAATTTATAAAACAAACAGTTAGCCGAAATTCTTTGATTTCCGCACCGCATCAGGCAGTTTCAGACCACACCGTCCGTCACCATCATCGAACAGCAATCCATCCTCATATATCATCGTCCTATAGCGATTCATTTTTTTTAACAAACTGCGGGGGCGGGGTTTGGGCGATTTTGGGTATCTTTGTGGGTTAATGCTTTTCTGAAAACAGCTATGCCTCTCGATTTCCTCCCGTCTATCAACTCCGACACTCTGCGCCGCAGGGGACGCTCTGATGTGCGTCAGGGCGCGTCCGGCGAGTTCTGGTTCCGCATTGCCGCAGGGACAGACGGCTCGGCTCCGCGGCTGCTGACCGTAGACAGCGGCGGCAACCCCGTACACCCCGACCACCGCAACTACCGTGGCGAGACAGCCTCCCTGCTCCGCGCTATCCAGGGCATCGAGGACGAGGAGCGATTCAATATCTCGTGGGGTATGCCCGAAGAGGCCGGCATAGACCTCGCCAAACACCCCTACCTGCTCTATCAGCTCTCGCGCTGCGGCAACATCCAGGGACCCTCGGGCGAGGCCGTCACCGTCTCGGACCGCCCCGCCGTGCTGGTCCTGTCTATCTCGCGCCCGGCCCAGGCCGAGGAAGAGAAGACCCTCGTGCCCTCGTGGCGCCTGCGCCTCCCGGCCTGTGCGGACGACGGCGGCGCAGAAGACTTCATGCCCGTCTCGGATACGTGGGCGCTCTCCGCAGGCACGCTCTACCCCACCGAGGGGATGGGCTCTGACTTTGCCAACCTCCAGTTCTTCGCCTCGCCCTTCTCCGAGGATATGCTCGAGCAATACCTCTCGGTGGTCTACAGCTATGTGGAGAACTTCGAGCTCGACTTCGCGCCGCTGCGCGTGGAGATGAGCCCCGAGGAGGTGGCGCCCCGCCCCACCCTTGTCTTCGAGAAGGTCGACCCCGACATGGCTCACTTTAGAACCAAAACCCGCCCCCGCCACCCGGCGAGGTAGAGGGGGCCGGCGTGGGGGAGGAA
>JAIDJD010000107.1 GCA_029052375.1 Duncaniella sp.
GCTCAGACGTCTCGGGTCTCGGTATCAGCACGTCTGGTGTGACCTTCAGAGTCATACCGTGCCAGTAAGTCTCGCCGAGTATATACTGGAGAGGCTCGTCGTCCAGCAGGCGTCCGACTATGCCGTCTACCTTCCCGGCAACAAAGTCGCTTACCTCATCGCCAGAGCGGACTGCCAGTTCCACACGGTCCCAGCCTTTGAGATGTTCAAGCATGGTGCGGAGCATCCACCGGGCCTCGCCCTCGCCATATTTGGGCGCGAGCCGGGAAATGCGTGTCGATATCAGGTTGCCGAGGGTCATAATGTCATTTGAGAGGTAATTGGATTGTAAAAGTCGTGCCAACGCCGGGCTCGGAATGCTTGACAAATATTTCGCCTCCGTGATATTCCTCTATGATGCGTTTGGCCAGAGTGAGCCCGAGACCCCATCCTCGCTTTTTAGTGGTGTAGCCCGGGCTGAAAATATGTTTTATGTTCTTTCGCGAGATGCCTTTGCCGGTATCGGCTACGTCTACCACAGCCATATTCTTCTCGGCATAAGCCTTGACTGTGATAGAGCCGCTGCCCTCCATGGCGTCCACGGCGTTCTTGATCAGGTTCTCCATAACCCACTCGGCCAGCGGAGCGGAGACAAGCACCGGGAGAGACTCCTGGGAGGGAATTATCTCGAGCCTTATCTGCTTCGAGATTCGGGTGGCCATATATTCGGCCGCGCCGACAGCCACCTTGTTCAGGTCGCCCGGCTCCATCGCAGGCCGCGAGCCAATCTTGGAAAATCTGGATGCTATCGTTGAGAGGCGTCTTACGTCCTTGTCCATCTCATCTACCGTAGCGCGGTCTACGCCGAGTTCGGGCAGAAGCTCCATCCAGGCCATCAGCGAGGATATAGGTGTGCCAAGCTGGTGTGCAGTCTCCTTGGAGAGACCTACCCACACCTTGTTTTGCTCGGCCCGCTTGGTGGACGACACGGCATAGTAGACTATCAGGACAAAGGCGAGCAACACCAGCACCTGCACATAAGGATAGTAGCTGAGGGCTTTCAGCAGGCTCGAGTCCTCGTAATACAGGTATTGCCTCTCGCCGGGGTCCATGTCTATGACTATCCTGTTGGGGCCTGAATGCAACTCCTCATACTTGCTGTCGAGAAATTTCTGGTTGGCCTCCGAAATATAGAAAGGCATCGTGGAATCAAGAGGCTCAGGCAGACGGAAGTTGCGGTGCATCAGTATGGAGCCTGCACTGTCTGTGAGCAACACCGGTATATTGCTGTTCTCCTCGATGATGGACAGCAGGAAATTCATCACTCTGTTGGCATCCTCGCCAGACTCCTCCCCGCTGAGGTTGACAATCTCGCGGGTGGCGTCGGCCCAGACCTGCATCCTTGCACGTTCCTGACGGGAGAGGTCTTTGACAAGCGAGTCGGAGTACAGCAGGAATACAGCGACAACGGCGACAGACATCACCAGAAAACCGATGATGCCATATCGCCGTATGTCGTAGATGCTGCGGGACACCTATGTGTATCAGTGCTTGTCGTCAGGAGCGATAGCGCAACCCTGGCACTTTTCCGATATCATGGTGAAGAAGTCGTTGCCCTTGTCGTCAACAAGGATGAAGGCGGGGAAGTCCTCGACTTCGATTTTCCAGATGGCCTCCATGCCGAGCTCGGGATATTCGAGACATTCCACCTTCTTGATGCTGTTCTGGGCCAGGATAGCGGCAGGGCCTCCGATAGAGCCGAGATAGAAGCCGCCGTGCTTCTTGCACGCATCGGTCACCTGCTGGCTGCGGTTGCCCTTTGCAATCATCACCATAGAGCCTCCAGCCGCCTGGAACTGGTCTACATAAGAGTCCATGCGTCCGGCTGTTGTGGGTCCGAATGAGCCAGAGGGCATACCTTCGGGAGTCTTGGCGGGGCCTGCATAGTAGATGGGGTGGTTCTTGAGATATTCGGGCATGGGCTCTCCCTTGTCGAGGCGCTCCTTGATTTTGGCGTGGGCGATGTCGCGGCCCACGATGATGGTGCCGTTGAGCGAGAGGCGTGTCGAGACGGGATACTTGGTGAGCTCCTCGAGCACCTCTTTCATGGGGCGGTTGAGGTCTATCTTCACTACCTCGCCTTCGCCCTGCTTGCGATATTCCTCGGGGATGAGCTCGGCGGGATTGCTGTCGAGCTTCTCTACCCAGAGTCCCTGGCGGTTGATCTTGGCCTTGATGTTGCGGTCGGCCGAGCACGAGACGCCGATGCCTACGGGGCAAGAAGCACCGTGGCGGGGCATACGGATGACGCGGATGTCGTGGGCGAAATATTTGCCGCCAAACTGGGCTCCGAGGCCGAGCTTTTCAGCCTCCTTCTTGAGTATCTCTTCGGTCTCGCGGTCGCGGAATGCGTGGCCGAGCTCGTTGCCGTGGTCAGGCAGGGCGTCGAGATACTTGACCGAAGCCTTCTTGACCACCTCGAGGTTTTTCTCGGCGGATGTGCCGCCGACCACGATGGCGATATGGTAGGGAGGGCAGGCCGCAGTGCCGAGGCTCTTCATCTTGCTCACGAGGAAGGGGATGAGAGTCTTGGGATTGAGGATAGCCTTGGTCTCCTGGTAGAGGTATGTCTTGTTGGCCGAGCCGCCGCCCTTGGCTACGAAGAGGAACTTGTACTCGTCGCCCTCGGAGGCGTGTATGTCTATCTGGGCGGGCAGATTGCAGCCTGTGTTGACCTCATCATACATATTGAGGGGTGCATTCTGCGAGTAGCGGAGATTGTCTGTGGTATATGTGAGATATACACCCTTGGAGATTTTCTCCTCGTCGTTGCATCCGGTGAAGACGTTCTGGCCTTTCTCTCCGTGACAGATGGCTGTGCCGGTGTCCTGGCAGAAAGGGAGCTGACCCTTGGCGGCCACCTCGGCGTTGCGCAGCATGGTCAGTGCCACAAACTTGTCGTTCTCGGAGGCCTCGGGGTCTGAGAGAATCTTGGCCACCATCTCGTTGTGCTCGCGGCGGAGCAAGAAGGCGTTGTCGTGTGTGCAGGCACTCGCAAGCACGGTGAGAGCCTCGGGGTCTACTACGAGAAATTCATGGCC
>JAIDJD010000108.1 GCA_029052375.1 Duncaniella sp.
GCATCCCCCTCCGAGAAGAGAGAGGAGAATGCTCGATTCATATCTCAAAGTTTTGCACTTCGTTCTTGAATCTTCAATTTTTTCAGGGTTCTTGTCTTTTTTGATGGTATTTTTGCGGGGAGATTTGGTGGGTTGGAAAGTTTTTTGTAATTTTGCCGAGCTATTTGTGGGACATTGGCCTGCGGATGGCTTAAACAACAGAATATCAATCGGAGAGGTGGGCCAAGTTCCCCATCCTATCCAATACTAAAACCAAATCAAAACAAAGTAACTTTCTAAAATGATCATCGTACAAGTCAAGGAAGGCGAGAACATCGAAAGAGCTCTCAAGAAATTCAAGCGTAAATTTGAAAAGACCGGCATCGTGCGCGAGCTCCGCTCCCGCCAGGCCTTCGAGAAGCCCTCGGTTACCAACCGCAAGAAGATGATGAAGGCTGTATACGTACAGCAGCTCCGTCTCAACGAGGAGTAATCAACTGCTCCCGAGCGAAACCGAACCGAATCCTCGAACTAACCGAAAGGAGGTCTGAGAATACGATGCGCGCAAGTGCCTGTGGCCCGACGCAGCGCAACCCTTCGAAAACAAGACGATAACATAACGTACAGAACCACGATGACGATGAGTGTCTCCGCCACGCGACAGGACCGCTCATCGTCATTGTCACGTCCGAAAACTCCATAATCTCCCCCACCCCTCTGCCATGAAGAGCCATGCCCGCAACATACTCTGCGCCTTATCGAGGTGCGCACTGTCGGCGTCTCTGATGCTGGCCGCATCCGGATGCTCGCGGACAGCTGACATCGGAGCTGACGACAGCTTTGACGGGCTTTTCGGCTCGGCCGAGGCCAGGGTCTATGCAGACAGCATATCGACCGATGGCACAAGGGTATGGCATCCCTCAGAATACGCCGCGTCGCTGAGAGGACCGCTGAGGCTTGCATCCCCCTCGGCCATAGCCGACACCCTTGCGGCTGTGGCCGGAGCGGACACAACAGCCTCGACGCTTAAAATATGGCTTGCCGGAGCCTTGGTCTCGCCGGAGCGCAGCATGGAGGCTCTGCGGGGCCTCACGTCGCGCGGCATCATCGACCGTCCCGGATTTCCGGTGTCGTACACCCGTGCCGAATGGGGCGCCGCCGCCTGGGATGTCTATTGTGCTACAGGCTCTGAGGCGTGGCTCAAAGAGGCTTATGCACGGCTCGCCGCCACATTGCGCTCCGAGGAATACCGCACAGACCCATACTCGGGGCTTGTCCGCGGCGAAGAGCCGGGGTTGTCAGACATCTGTCCGCGATGGATGAAACCGGCTGACCTTGCCGAAAGCATCTCTCTCTACAACAACGTGTGGCGATGCCGCACGCTCGAGGTGATGGCCATGATGGCCGAGCGCCTCGGCCTGCCAGCCTCGGCCGACCTGCACAGGCGTGCGGCCCAGCTGCGCGAAGCCATCAACACCCATTTCTGGATACCCTATCTCAACACCTACGGGGCTGTCCTCTACGGCTTTCCCTCCCAGATGCTGTCTCCTGTGGCTGAATATCAGGCCCAGAGCCTCTGTGCGCTCTTCGGCGTAGCCACTCCCGAGATGGCCGGAGCGCTCTTAGACGCCATGGCCGTCCTGCCCGGGGGCTATCCCGACATACTCCCGGCTCAGTCGGCCGGGGCTGTCACATACAGCCCGTCGACACAGGCCTTTGCGGCTCTCGCGGCCTCAGGAGCCAAGTCGGCCGAAGCCTTTTCCACAGCTGTCGGAGCGCTCTGGCTCCGCGCCGCCTGCGGAGCCGACGTCGCGGACGAGTGGGGTGCCATACTGCTCCGCGGCATTCTCGGGCTGAGGCCTGCGCCCGACGGACTGAGGCTGTCTCCGTTCATCCCCTCGACACGATTCTCTCCCCTCATCCTCCACGGGCTATGCTGGCGCGACGCCGGCCTCACAATCCGTGTCCATGGGACCGGAGACCGCATAGCATCGTTCATGATAGACTCTGTGGCCGCCCAGGAACCCCTCGTCCCCAACAATCTCGGCCCCGGGCGCCACACCATAGACATTGTGATGGCGGGCAACTACATCAGGCCATCCGAGGCAAAGCATACAGCGACCGGAGAAATACCCGTGCTCCCGGCCATCCCCGAAATCTCACTTGGCGCCGGCGGCCACGTCAAGGCAGACCGCCTGACCGAAGGCGCCAAGGACTATCAATGGTACGTAGACGGCGTGGCCCAGCAATGCCTCCCTGCGTCAGACATTCCGTCGCTGACACTGCCTCAGGGCTCGTCGGGCGCCATAGCGGCAATCTCAGAGTCCGGAGTCATCAGCTGGACGGGCCCGCAGATAGCCATGCCGGCCTCTGTTGTCGAGGCCACGTCCATCACCCCGAGGCGTCCGCCGCTCAACCGCATCAAAGACCGCGAGACCGCCTCGCGCTACGTCGAGCTGGCCCCGCGCCACAACACACGCCTGACTTTCTACGCCAACATCCCCTCGGCCGGACGCTACCTGGCACGCATAGTCTACTCCAACGGCCTCGACCTCACGGCCGAGCGCACCCTCGCCGTCATCGACGCCGAAGAGCGCCACATACCCGCCGGCATACTTGTATGTCCAACGTCGGGCATAGCCGACTGGGTGACCACCACCGCATCTACCCCTGTCGAGGTGACGCTTGCCGAAGGCTTCAACCGCCTGTCGCTCACCTACATCACAGGCACCATCCTCTTCAGGCGCATAGAATTCTACCCCCTCCCACAAAGATGAAGACCATAGGAATACTCTCGGACACCCACTCGTGCTGGGACCCCCGCTACGCCACACACTTTGCCGGATGCGACGAGATATGGCACGCAGGAGACATCGGCGACATAGACCTGCTGAGACGTCTGCGCGAGATAGCCCCCACGGTGAGAGCCGTGAGCGGCAACATAGACCATGGCGACGTATGCCGCGAATGCCGTCCGCTTGAGATATTCGAGACCGAAGGCGTCAAGGTATTGCTGACCCACATCGGAGGCTATCCGGGCAGATATGCGCCGGGGATGGCCAGACTGCTTGCCGACAACAACATAAAGCTGATGGTAGCCGGACACTCCCATATACTCAAGGCCATGCCCGACCCTCGCCTCGGCCTGCTCCATCTCAACCCCGGCGCCGCCGGCGAACAGGGGTGGCAGAAGGTGAGGACACTGATGAAGCTCACGCTCGACCGAGGCGAAATCAAAGGGCTGGATGTAATCGAGCTTGGACGCGGCGTCCGTGGCTGAGACGGTGGCGCAGCATGGCCACCACATGGTCTCGCATATAAGGCACATCAACCACCCAGGCCTTGTCGTAGTCCGGATGAAAAATCCCGAGCCTCATCCTGCTCACCCCAATCCCGTAACGTTCCTCGAGCACGAATCTGTAGACACTAAGCTGCAGGGCGTAATGCCAGTAAGCCACATCCTGCACGGCATGGAGAGGCTCGAGCCCCATCTGTCCGAAACGGCTGGCACACACAAGACGGCCCTGCCCGTCCACGAGCTTGGCCGACCGCTTCCAGTCCCACAGCACAAAAGTGCCGTCCGGGCGGCGCTCCAGGAAGTCGAGCGTCCCAGCGATGTCATGGTCCTCATGAAAGATGCGCCACTCCGTCCTGTAGGGATACAGCGTATTGTGGCGGGCAAACTCGCGGAACAGCCTGAAGGCATCGGTGTCGTCTCCGTCATCATCTCCGAGATAATAACGCTCGATCTTGTCGTGCATACGCGTCCCGAGGTCTCGGGCGCGCTGTCCCTCGCGCTCCCACCGGTCGAGTATCTCCTCTACGCTCACGCCCTCTCGCACAGCCACGCGCGGAGCCCACTTCTCAGCGTCGAAAGGCATGAAATATTGCTCCACAAAGTTGGTGACAGACGTGAACTCACGTCCGTCACACATATACCTGTGGCTCTCCGCGTCGAAGCTCAGACGGCAGTCGCGTACGTGGGCATTCTGCTCGTTGCAGTTCACTCCGCGTCCCCCTCTCCGGCCTTCGCCTCGTTCCAGAGGGCGTCCATCTCGCCGAGAGTCATGTCTCTGAGCGCCCGGCCCATCTCGGAGGCACGCCGCTCAATGTAGTTGAAACGGCTTATGAACTTCATGTTTGTACGCTCGAGCGCATTCTCGGGATTCACACCGTAGAGGCGGGCCGCATTGACCACAGCGAAGAGCACATCGCCCATCTCGGCCTCCATCTCGCCACGGTCGCCTCCGGCGGCCGCCTCTCGAAACTCGGCTATCTCCTCGGCCACCTTGTCCCATACCTCCTCGCGGCACTCCCAGTCAAAGCCCACATTGGCGGCCTTCTCCGTGATGCGGTCGGCCTTTATCATCGCCGGCAGAGCCTTGGGCACACCTGAGAGCACAGTCTTGTTGCCCCCTTTCTCCTTCAGTTTCAGCTCCTCCCAGTTGCGAAGCACATCATCCGTGCCGTTGACCGAGGCGTCGCCGAAGACGTGGGGATGGCGATAGACAAGCTTGGTGTTGAGCGCGTCACAGACATCGGCAATGTCAAACTCGCCCTTCTCCTCGCCTATCTTGGAATAGAAAAGTATATGGAGCAGAACGTCGCCCAGCTCCTTGCGTATATTGGTATTGTCCTCCTTGATCAGCGCGTCGCAGAGCTCATAGACCTCCTCTATGGTATTGGGGCGCAGAGACTCGTTGGTCTGCTTGGCATCCCAGGGACACTTGACGCGCAGGATGTCGAGCGTGTCTATCACACGCCCGAGCGCCTCTAATTTTTCTTCTCTTGTATGCATAGGCCACAAAATTAGTGAAAAATACCCACTCGGACAAGCCGTAAAAGTCGGCGCCCCGGAATCCTTGGAGGATACCGGGGCGCCGGGGTCGGCTTTTTTTTGACTATATAGTCAGAGGAAAGAGGGGAGGGAGCGTTTTATATCAGAGAGGGAGAGCAAAGATTACGATGCGGTTCCAATCGTTGGTGGCATACGGCTGGATGTCCGAGCCTGCGGCCTCGAGGACAAGGCGGTCGGCGCTGATGCCATAGTCGCCGGTGAGGATATCGGCCACAGCCTGGGCGCGGCGCTCGGAGAGCCTCATGTTGTAGGCAGACGAGCCGGTGTTCTTGTCGGCATAGCCGCGCACCACAATCTTACTGTCGGGATTGGCCTTCATATACTCGGCGATGTTGTAGACGTTGACCATCTCCTCGCTCGACACATAGGCCGAGTTGAGCTTGAAGCGGACGGTGGGGAGAACGACTGTAGACTGTACCTCCTCGGCCACGGCTACCTCAGGCTCGGGACAGGGGAGCTGAGCCTCGGCGGCCGCAAGCGCGGCAGAGGTGGCGGCGAGAGCGCCGCGGAGATCGTTGACCTGCGCGTTGGCCTGGTTGAGAGCCTCCATATAGTCACAGGGATTGTATCTCTCCTTCATCTTCGAGCCGGTGAAGTGGATGATGATGCCGCCGGTGGCAGAGATATCGATATCCATGGAGCGGCCGTAACACTGGTTGTTGAAGTTGTCGCCGTAGAGCATGGCGCGGCCCTCGGCAAAGAAGTCGACATACTCGGATGCGCGGAAGCGGAACTGAAGGCCGGCCGAGACGGGGAACATGAAGTTGTTGCGCTTGTGGTGGCCGCCGTCCATATAGTTGCCCGCATCGGCGGGACGGTAGCGCCATACAAAGGTGCTGCCGAGACCCACATAGGGTATCATCGAGAAGACACGGTCGGGATTGTATCCGTGGCAAGAGTTGAACATATCCCACATGAAGTCGACGTTGAGATTGGCTGTGCGGGCATGGCCGGTGACGCCCTCGTTCCAGTGCATCGAGCCATAGTAGCCCGAGAAGCGGAATCCGAGGTAGGGCGAGAACCATCGGCCGACGGCCAGATTGTACTGAGCCGTGATGCGGCGGTGGGAGGTCGAGGCGGTGGGGGCATTCTCGACAAAGGGAGAACGTATGCCGGCACCCAGCTGGATATACCAGTTGTTGCGCCATGATCCGGGAGAGTAGTGGTCCTTGCACTCCACGGTAGATGTTTCGGTTGGGAGGAGACTGGTCTCTTCTACGACGACGGCGGTAGCGTCTTGAGCCTTGAGCTCACCGGCACCCATGAGCGCTGCGCCACAGGCTGCCATTACGAACAGTTGCTTTTTCATCTCTCGTCAATAAGTTAATGTGAGACTTGTAAGAGTTTTTTTGCCTTAGTAAGTTAGTTGGATTTTCTGCTTCGGACAGGAGCGGCAGACGCGTCTGCGCCCCCTTGGCTCCGTGAGGGAAGCCTTTTATGACTGTTTAACGTTATGCAAGGTATCTTTGTTCACAGGAGATCACGAAAGACCCGAGATTTCTCGTTTTTAACATTTCAGTGTTAAAAACGTTAACTCAGCCATCCATCTTTTGCCCGCGGCGAGCACAGCGATATTGCGGATTACTCAGAAAATGTATAACTTTGCACAACGCAACAACCCGGGCGTCTCAGACGTTATCATAACAGGAGAAACCACGCCCCCACACCGGAGCGCGGCACACTCTCACCTCATCGCAAACCCATCCCCCACATATCCCGATTATGCCCACCAGATCACTCAGAGGCATGGGCGTGGCGCTCACCACCCCCTTCCTGCCGGACGAATCCATAGACTACGCAACACTCGACGCCCACATCGACTACCTTGCAGAGGGGGGTGCCGACTATATAGTAGCGCTCGGGACCACAGCAGAGACCCCTACCCTGTCGGCCGACGAAAAACGCGCCCTTGCTCTGCATATCCTCGACCGCACAGCACGCAGGATTCCGGTTGTGCTCGGGATGGGAGGCAACTGCACACGCAACCTCGTGGCCGAAATCAAGGCCATGCCTCGCCTCGAAGAGTTTGACGCCATACTCTCCGTGGTCCCCTACTACAACAAACCTACACAAGAAGGTATGTACCGCCACTTCAGCCGTGTGGCAGAAGCCTCGCCCATCCCCGTGATACTCTACAACATCCCCGGCCGCACAGGCGTCAACATGACTGTCGACACCGTCATACGCCTCGCCATAGACTATCCCGGCAAAGTGATAGGCATCAAGGAAGCATCGGGCAACATGGAACAGGCAGGCCTCATCATAGCCCGCCGCCCAGAGGGATTTCTCGTAATCTCGGGCGACGACTCCCTGGCCCACACAATGATAGGCCTCGGAGGCGACGGCGTCATCAGCGTCCTCGGCAACGCCTACCCCCGCCAATTCTCAGACATGATACACCTCAGCATGGACCCCGAGCGCCGCACCGAAGCCCTCCCCCTCCACCAGAGCTTCTCGGCCCTCTACTCCCTGCTCTTCAAGGAAGGCAACCCCTCGGGCATCAAATCTCTCATGCACTGCGTCATCCCCGGCTATCACGAAGTCCTCCGCCTCCCCCTCGTCCCCGTCGGCGAGATGGTCCGCAACGCCCTCAAATCCGAAGCCGACAAGATGAGGTAAGCCAGCCCTGGGTGCAATCCCACAACCCACATACCAAATCAATCCACATCAAACAGCCCCGGAAAGGGGCTGCATGAGGGAAACCCCAGGGTGGGCGGGCGGAGACGCAGTCGCAGCCGTCCTCCCTGGGGATACCGCCAAAACCAGAACGCTCAACCCCGGAAGCGGGTTGCA
>JAIDJD010000109.1 GCA_029052375.1 Duncaniella sp.
TCCCTGGATACTCTACATGACCGGCGCCGTGCTCGCCCTGCTGCTTAACTGGCTCGGCGTCCCCGCCCTCGCCTTTTGTCTCGGTATGTTCATCCCCTTGTCGCTCAACACCCCCCTGCTCGTCGGCGGCGCCATCTCGTGGTTTGTCAGCACCCGCTCTGAGGACAAGGCTGTCAACGCAGCCCGCCAGGACCGCGGCACCCTCATATCCTCAGGCCTCATAGCCGGCGGAGCACTCTTCGGCGTCTTCGCCGCACTCACCCGCTTTGCCGGATTCGAATACCAGTGCCCCCTGCCCGGCATCACCGTCCAGTGGCTCGGAATACTCTTCTACGGCGCCCTCATCGCCTACCTCACCTACGCCTCGATGAGCGCAAAGAAGTAAGACGATGAACTGCGACCACTCGTTTGAGAAACTGAGAGATCTCCTGAGGGCCGACCGCTCTATACGGCGCTTTGTACAGGAGAAGCGCATTGACGGCGAGACGCTCGAGAGGCTCGTAGAGCTGACACGCTTCTGTGCCTCGGGGCGCAACGCCCAGCCCCTGCGCTATCGCGCAGTGTGGACAGAGGATGAGTGTGCCAAGGTCTTCCCTCACCTCGCCTGGGCCGGATATTACACCGACTGGGCGGGCCCGGAGGAGGGCGAACGCCCCGCGGCCTACCTTGTCCAGTGTCTCGACACCGACGTAGCCAAGGGCTGTCTCTGCGACGACGGCATACAGCTCCAGGCCCTGACGCTCGGAGCCGCCGCCCTCGGCATAGGCGGATGTATCATCAAGAGCTTCAACGCCAAGGCCGTCGCGGAAGCCCTCGGCATAGCCCCGCGCTATCAGCCCCTATACGTCCTTGCTCTCGGCCACCCGGCCGAGGAGGCGGTGATAACGGAGATAGGCCCTGACGGAGACTTCAGATACTATCGCGACGAGGCAGACCGCCAGTGTGTACCCAAACGGCCTCTGAGCGAATTGCTTATATCATAATAAATACAAAAACCGCAGATTCCGCCCCGGGGCCTGCGGTTTTTATTTCGGAGGGTCGGGATTTTTTTGTACCTTTGCACCTTGATTAACCCCCCGAAGCGAATGCCAGCATACAGCAGACCGAGCCGTTTCAATACGGTGATACCATCCGAAATCGTGGAGAGAGTCAAACAGCTTGTCCTCGTCTCCAACCATATCGTCATCACGTGCCACGTCAGCCCCGACGGAGATGCCCTGGGCTCGTCCACAGGTCTCTGCGCCGTCATGAGAGCTCTCGGCAAGGATGTGAGGATTGTGACGGCCGACTGTCCTCCCCGGTCGCTCTGCTTCCTGCCGGGCGTGAGAGACATCGTCTCGGCCACACGCCAGCCCGAGCTCGCCGCCCGCCTGCTCGGCGAGGCCGACCTGCTCTTCTGCATGGACTTCAACTCGCTCAAGCGCGTCGACCGACTGGCCGAGCTTGTGGAAGTCTCCGGAGCCAAACGCGTGGTGATAGACCACCACATCAACCCCGACATCGAGGCCGACACCATCATCTCCTTCCCCCAGGTATCCTCCACCTCGGCCCTGCTCTACATCCTGCTCTACCAGGCCGGATGGGCCCGCTATCTGAGCCGCGGCGCCGCCGCAGACATCTTCACCGGCATGATGACAGACACAGGCCACTTCTCCTACAACTCCAACGACCCCGACCTCTACCTGATAATACACGACCTCCTGCGCAAGGGCATCGACAAGGACAACCTCTACAAGCTGGTGATGAACACAAGCTCTGAAAACCGCGTCCGCATCATGGGCTACGGCCAGTACAGGATGGAGGTGATCAAGCCTCACCGCCTCGGCCTCATCACGCTCAGCCGCGAGGAGCTGGCCGAGTTTGACTACTCGAAGGGCGACACCGAGGGACTGGTCAACACCCCCCTCGCCATCCCCGAGGTGACCTGGAGCGTCTTCATGCGCGAGGACGAGAAAGACAAGGTCAAGGTGTCGATGAGGAGCAAGGACACATTCCCCGTCAACCTTGTCTGCGAGGAGTGTTTCGGAGGCGGAGGCCACGAGAATGCCGCAGGAGGCGAATTCCAGGGCTCGCTCTCAGAGGCCACAAGCTATCTACTGACTATTCTTCCAAAGTACGACAAATATTTATGAAAAAGTTTCTCTCATATCCTCTTCTCATCCTGGTGGCCATGGCCGCCGCCCTCGGCTCGTGCAGCGACCACAAGAGCTATGCCGAGCAGCTCAACGACGAGACCCGCACCGTCAATGCGTTCCTTGCCCGCCACCGTGTGTCGGACGATATCCCCACAGGCAAGGACTTTGTCTTCGAGGTCGGGCCAGACGCGCCCTACTACCGCATCGACGAGGAGCGCAACGTCTATATGCAGGTGCTCTACATAGGCGACGAGGGATATGCCGAGGAGGGAGACCGCATCTACTTCCGCTATCTCCGATACAACCTCAACAGCTACGTCATAGGCAGCGACCAGAACCTCGGCTCGGGCAACGCCAACAACCTCGGCTCACAGCCCGCATTCTTCCTCTTCGACGACTATTCCGTCCAGGAGTCTTATGTCTACGGCACAGGCATACAGCAGCCCCTCAAATACCTCCCCATAGGCTCGAAGGTCAACCTCGTGGTCAAGTCTCAGGCAGGAGCATACGACGAGATGCAGTATGTGATCCCCTACCTCTACGAGATACGCTACAACAAGCCCGCCATCTGATGCAAGTCTGAATAAATCCGAACAACAAGATAGATAAACCGTCAACACAGCTATGTCACTGATAAAATCCATCTCCGGCATCCGCGGAACCATCGGAGGCCAGCCCGGCGAGGGTCTCTCGCCCGTAGACATCGTCAAGTTCACAGCCGCCTACGCCACATTCATCGCCCGCACCACCAAGGTCTCGGGCAAGACCATCGTGGTAGGCCGCGACGCCCGCCTCAGCGGCGAGATGGTAGACCGCCTGGTGTGCGGCACGCTCACCGCCATGGGCTTTGACGTCGTGAACATCGGCCTCGCCTCCACCCCCACCACCGAGATAGCCGTGACCGGCGAGGGAGCCTGCGGAGGCATCATCCTCACCGCAAGCCACAACCCCGTGCAGTGGAACGCCCTGAAGCTCCTCAACGAGAAGGGCGAGTTTCTCGACGACGCACAGGGCCGCGAGGTGCTCCGCATAGCCGACGAGGGAGACTATGCCTTCGCCCCCGTAGAGGAGCTCGGCCACGTCTTCAAGAACGAGACATACAACCGCCGCCACATCGAGCAGGTGCTCGCCCTCGACCTCGTGGACACCGAGGCCATACGCAAGGCCGGATTCACCGTGGCTGTCGACGCCGTCAACTCCGTGGGCGGCATCGTCATACCCCAGCTCCTCCGCGCTCTCGGCGTAGAGAACGTCATCGAGCTCAACTGCGAGGCCACAGGCCGCTTTGCCCACACTCCCGAGCCTATCCCCCAGAACCTCACCCAGATATCCGAGCTCATGGCCGACGGCCGTGCCGACGTGGGCTTTGTGGTAGACCCCGACGTAGACCGCCTGGCCATCGTGATGGAGAACGGCGAGATGTTTGTCGAGGAGTACACCCTCGTCTCCGTCGCAGACTATGTCCTCTCCCACACCCCCGGCTCGACAGTCAGCAACCTCAGCTCGTCCCGCGCCCTCCGCGACGTCACCCGCGCCCGCGGATGCGAATACAACGCGGCCGCCGTGGGCGAGGTCAACGTTGTCACCAAGATGAAGGAGACCGGAGCCGTCATCGGCGGCGAGGGCAACGGCGGCGTCATCTATCCCGCCGCACACTACGGCCGCGACGCCCTCGTGGGCGTGGCCCTCTTCCTCACCCTCCTGGCCAAGAGCGGCAAGAAGGTGTCTGAGCTGCGCGCCACATATCCCGCCTACGAGATAGCCAAGAACAAGATGGAGCTCACCCCCGACCTCGACGTCGACGCCATACTCGCCGCCGTCAAGGAGCACTTTGCCGGCGAGACCATCACCGACATCGACGGCGTCAAGATAGACTTCGAGGACTCGTGGGTACACCTGCGCAAATCCAACACCGAGCCTATCATCCGCATCTACTCGGAGGCCGCCACAATGGCCGAGGCCGACAAGCTCGCCGACAGCATCAAGGAGATAATAGCCCGCATAATAGCCAAATAAGAAAGCCGTGGGTCGCAAACGCAAGGAACTGCCCCTGGTCGAGGGCGTGAAGATAACAGACGTGGCCGCCGAGGGCAACTCCATAGCCCGCATCGAGGGCATGGGGGTGGTGTTCATCCCCTTCGGCGCGCCCGGCGACGTGGCAGACGTCAAGATAGACCGCCGCAAGAAGTCGTATGCCGAGGGCCATATCGAACGCCTCGCCGAGCCTTCTGAGATACGCGTCGAGCCCCGCTGCGGACACTTCACTGTCTGCGGAGGGTGCCGCTGGCAGCACCTCCCCTACGAGTACCAGCTCAGGTGCAAGCAGCAGCAGGTGGCCGACGCCATGGAGCGCATCGCCAAGATTCCCATACCGGAGATAACACCCATCCTCGGGTCGGAAGAGATATGGGAATACCGCAACAAGATGGAGTACACCTTCTCGGACAAGAAGTGGCTCACCTACGAGCAGATGAAGTCGGGCGAGGAATTCCCCGACCGCCGCGCCGCAGGATTCCATATCCCCGGGGCCTTCGACAAGGTGCTCGACATCGAACGCTGTCACCTCCAGGACGATTTCGGCAACCGCCTGCGCCTCTTTGTCAAGAATCTTGGCAAGGAGCGCGGCTACAGCTTCTACAACCTCCGCGAGAATCACGGCCTCCTGCGCACACTGATGATACGCATAGCCTCCACGGGCGAGATAATGGCAGTGATGAGCGTGGGCGAGAACGACACAGAGGCCATCGAGGGACTGATGTCGGCCATCGCCGGCGAGTTCCCCGAAATCACCTCGCTCTTCTACGTGGTCAACACCAAGCAGAACGACACTAACGCCGACCTCGACCTCTGCATGAACAGGGGCAAGCCCTATATGTGTATCTT
>JAIDJD010000011.1 GCA_029052375.1 Duncaniella sp.
TGTTTCAGCGTCGCCTGAGGTCATTCGGAGGCCTCTTCGGGCGAGGTGTACCAGCGCGAATACATCAGATAGTTGCCGGCAATCTTGCGGTTGAGCTCGCAGGCGGTGTCGGGGTTGACCATCTTGATGAATTTTGCGGGCGAGCCACCCCAGAGCTCGTTGGGGCCTATCTTGGTGCGAGAGAGCACTGTAGACCCTGCGGCCACGATGGCGCCCGAGCCAACTTCGGCATCGTCCATCACCACGGCGCCCATGCCTATGAGGGCAAACGAGTGGATTTTGGCTCCGTGGATGGTGACGTTGTGGCCTATAGACACATCGTCTCCGATTTCGATGGTCGACTTCTGATAGAGGGTGTGGAGGACTGAGCCGTCCTGTATATTGACGCGGTTGCCGATGCGGATAGAGTTTACGTCGCCGCGGAGCACGGCGTTGAACCACACGCTGCAGTCCTTGCCCACCTTGACGTCGCCTATCACACAGGCGTTGGGGGCTACGAATGTGCCTTCGCCGATTTCGGGGGTGAAACCGCGCACAGGTATTATGAGTGGCTCTGGACAGCCTTTGATTATTTCCATGATTTATTGCGGGTTATTCAGATGAGGGGCTTGGTTGCTGCCTCAAGCCACAGGCGCTCCTCGGAGTTAAGGGCAGGGGAGAGCAGTCTGCAGACGCGTGCATGATAGTCGTTCACCCAGCCGATTTCGTCAGCGGTCATTATCGAAGTGTCGAAGAGGCTGAGGTCGAAGGGACAGAGGGTGACGGTCTCGAAGGCATAGAACTTGCCAAACTCGGTCTCGGCATGGTCTACGGTCAGCACAAGGTTCTCACATCGTATGCCATAGCGGCCTGAGAGGTAGAGGCCGGGCTCGTTGGAGGTGAGCATACCGGGGACGAGAGGGGCCATCGTGTCGGTGAGACGGATGCTCTGCGGGCCTTCGTGGCACGAGAGGAAGAGGCCCACGCCGTGGCCTGTGCCGTGCAGGTAGCTCTTGCCCTCCTTCCATAGCGGCATACGTGCCATGGCGTCGAGCTGATGTCCGCGTGTGCCCTCGGGGAATATGGCGGTGGCTATGGCTATATGGCCCTTCATCACGAGGGTGAAGTCGTGGCGCATTTCGGCTGTCGGCTTGCCTATGGCTATGGTGCGTGTGATGTCTGTGGTGGCGTCGAGATAGTTGCCTCCCGAGTCGAGCAGGAGCAACGACCCTTCGGCGACGGTGGCGTTGGTCTCGGGTGTGGCCGAGTAGTGGACTATGGCTCCGTTGGGGCCGAACCCGGCTATGGTGTCGAAGCTCACATCCATGAAGAGGTCCTGTTCCTTGCGGTGGCGCAGTATGATCTCTTCGGCGTCGAGCTCTGTGAAGGTTTTTCCGGCTTTCACGAGCGCCTCTATCTCCATCAGCGAGCGCACCATGGCCACGCCGTCGCGGATGTGGGCGTTGCGCACCCCTTTGATCTGGGTGGCGTTCTTCACGGCCTTGAGCATCTGCAGGGGCGAGGGGGCCTTGACGGCACGGCCCTCGAGCGCATCGGCCACGGCCTTGGGCGTGCGGTCGCCGCTCACGAGCACCTTCTCTTCCTCGGGCAGGCGGCTGAGGAATCCGAGCATCTCGGAGTAGGGGCGTGGGGCGACGCCGGTGCAGTCGAGGTGTGCCTTTACCTCTGGTGGCATCTTCTCCACGTGGGTGCACAGCACCGAGCCTTCACGATCCCGGTAG
>JAIDJD010000110.1 GCA_029052375.1 Duncaniella sp.
AAAACCAGCCAGGCACCCCAGGTAGAGCGCGGGGGCGAATGTGCCGCCGACGCCACCGGCGCCGGTGGTGGCCGATGTGGCAAACGACTTGAGCAGCACCAGGGCGCCCACAATGCCCATGATCCACCATTCGTTGTAGCGGTCAGGATAGAATATCGAGTTGTCGACGATGGTCGAGGGGTCGCCGCTCAGCAGGCCCATGATGGACGAGTAGCCCTCGCCGTAGAGCGGGGGGAACAGGAAGACAAGCAGGGCCAGTATGGAGCCTCCGGCAAGCACCTTGAGCCAGGGCGCCTTGAGCTTGCCGAAGAAGCCCTCCATGAAATTCATCGAGCGGGTGAAGTAGAGCGAGACAAACCCGAGGATGACGCCGAGGAGGATGACGTAGGGGATGCGGTGGGTGGTGAACGGCTCGCTCTGAAGGAAGAAAAACTCGACCTCGTAGCCCGTGAAGACATAGGCCATGGTGGCGGCGGTGATGGAGGCTATCAGCAGGGGCATCACCGAGACAGTGGTGAGGTCGAGCATGAGCACCTCGAGGGTGAAGAGCATACCGGCTATCGGGGCCTTGAAGATGCCCGCGATGCCCGCGGCCGCGCCGCAGCCCACGAGTATCATCAGGATGCGCGGAGACATCCTGAAGGCCTGTCCGAGATTGGAGCCTATGGACGCACCTGTATACACTATGGGGCCCTCGGCTCCGACAGACCCGCCGAACCCGATGGTGATGGAGCTGGCTATGAGCGACGTGTACATATTGTGGCGCTTGAGCCTCGACTTGTTCTGCGAGATGGACTCGAGCACTCGGGTGACGCCGTGCGAGATATTGTCCTTGACCACAAATCGCACGTAGAGCGTGGTGATGATGATGCCCGCCACCGGATAGAGCAGATACTGATAGTTGCCCTCGTTGATGGCCAGGGGGGCCGAGAGCAGCCCGGTGATGGCGTGGATGAGCCATTTGAGCACAAGGGCGGCGGCTCCGCCGAGCACCCCGACTATGAGGGCCAGGATGATGACGAATGTTTTTTCCTTGATATGCTTCTCTCTCCAGCTGAGCATGGCGAAGAACGCCTTTTCGAAGGCCGTGAGAGCTTTGTTTGTGATTTCCGGCATATTATGCATTCTGTTTTCTATTTGCCTTCGCCCCTGAGGAGGGTGCGGAAGGTGTACAGCAATATCTTGAGGTCTACCTCCAGCGAGAGGTTCTGGACATAGAGGATGTCGTATTTCAGTCTCTTGATCATGTCGTCGACGGTGGAGGCGTAGCCATACCTTACCATCCCCCACGACGTGACTCCCGGCCTCACCCTGTGGAGCAGGGCATAGTAGGGGGCCTCTTTCATTATTTGTGATATGAAGTACTGGCGTTCGGGCCGCGGGCCTACGAGCGACATCTCGCCCACGAGCACATTCCAGAGATTGGGCAGTTCGTCCAGGCGGTAGTGGCGCATCAGACGGCCTATGGGCAGGATGCGCGCGGCGTCGGCTGACGATAGCCTCGGGGTGTTGTCGGCCTCGGCGTCAAGGCGCATAG
>JAIDJD010000111.1 GCA_029052375.1 Duncaniella sp.
TATTACGGTTCAATCCATGCAGATATATTTGACGGCAATATAATGGACCCGGACAAAAATGGCAATCCCAGACCCGGAACACTCGGCTACCTTGCAGACCAGCTCGGCATCACCCTCTGATATCGCCCTCCGACACACGACCTGACAACATATGCGGGCAACAGCTATCCACAATGCTGTTGCCCGCTTGTAGTTCGTGGCCGCGACGTGTCGGGTCTCTTTATCCCTCCACACGTCTGTATGCCAAAGGCAGACCCATTCCCCCGTTGCAGCGAGGCTGAGGTCGGGCTTAGCCCTTGATAATGTCGAGGAGCTGTCCGGCGGCGTTTTTGGTGTTCACCTTGGTGATGACGTGGGTGATGTTGTGGTCAGCGTCGGTGACGAATGTAGTGCGGACAGTGCCCATGTACTCGCGTCCGGCCATTTTCTTTTTCTGCCATACGCCGAAGGCCCGGTTGACCTCGGTAGATTCGTCGCTCGACAGGACGAAGGGCAGAGCGTGCTTGGCGGCAAACTTCATGTGGCTCGCCACAGAGTCCTTGCTGATGCCAATCACAGTGTAGCCGAGCTCTTTCAGCATGGCATATTCATCGCGGATGCTGCAGGCCTCGGCCGTGCATCCGGGAGTGTTGTCCTTTGGATAGAAGTAAATGATGAGAGGGATGCCCGCGAAGTCGTCGGCTTTCAGTTCGCGTCCCTCAATGTCTACGCCGAGATTTTCGGGTATCTTGTCGCCTGGTTTCAACATATCTGTCTGTTTTTATTTGGATTGGTGATTGTTGTTGTCGTTGAGATTGCCGAGCCATCTGAACATGGCTCTATACCACGCCTTGCGTACGCCCGGCGATGAGAGGCTGAGATCGTGCAGGCCTCCCTCGACTTTCATCCGGCATATGTCTGCGGACAGATTCGAGCCATAGCGGGCTATGTCGCCGACGTCAAGAACCGCATCGGCCCCGGAGGCCTCCGGCGTCCAGTCTGTGCCGTGGAAGCTCCTTGCGCTGTACATCAGCAGGACGGGCACCCGTATGCTTCGGGGGTGCCTGCGCAGGTATACCTGAGCCTCGTGTATGGCCCTTATCCATCCGAGCGTCACCTTCGGGGAAGGGTCGGTCTTGAGATGAGTGTCGTAAGTCCATTCGCCATGACAGTCGGCTCTGAGGCTGCAGCCATAAGCCCGGGCGTCGCCGCTGCTCACCCTGATGTCGGGCAGGATGGCTCCGAGCGCGCTCACAAGCGGTATGAAAGGCTCTAGCCTGCCCATGTTCCAGTCGAGGAACGGACTGTTGAGAAGCAGCGCCTCGACAGGGGCCTGCGGATTGCTCGACATGAAGTATGACGCAATCAGGCCGCCGGTGCTGTGGCCCATAAGTATAATGTGGCGGATGCCGTAGCGGCGCATGGCCACGAGGGCAGAATCTATGTCGGGAAAATACTGGTCTAAGGAGCGCACGTCGCAATGTCTCTGTCCCGGCATGAGCGAGCGCCCGTAGCGATGGAGGTCTACGGCATAGAAGTCGTATCCGCGGGCGACGAACGAGTCTGCCATCTCGGACTGGAAGAAATAGTCGTTGAAGCCGTGTATGTAGAGGACACCCCGGCGCGTCTCGCGGGCCTGCGTGGAGAGCAGGCGGACAAGGGTGCATCGCTGAGGGCCCGAGTAGTCAGGGGGCAGCTTGACGGAACGCATCTCGAACGGAGAGCCGAGCAAAGAGTCGGTCTGCCACTCCCGGGCCGAAACGGCCAGAGAACAGAGAGATAAGAGTGTGTAGAGGATAAGCTTGCGCATATTCAGAGATTTGGGTCAACCCAATAGATTTAGAAATTTATCGAGCGAGGAGCTCTTCTTCAGACTTTTGAGCAATTTGCGACCGACGACGGCCTCGTCGGCATAGTCCAGGCGTGGCTTGAGGCGCATGAGCGCCTGGGCTTCTCCGGCTGAGGCATCGGCAATGGCGCGGCTCACCTCCCGCATGATTTCGAGCCATGCTCCGGCTCGCTCGGCCTCGCTGCAGGACTTGCCAATGAACTCTGCGTATAGGGTGGGGCGGGCCAGTATGCCTCTGCCTGCCATTATGCCTTTGATCGAGGGATACCGAGAGCAGATCCAGGCGGCCTCTTCGGGTGTCGAGATATTGCCGTTGTATATTGCCGGATGGGCGAGCGCGTCCAGCATCTCGGAGAATGTCTCCATGTCTGTCTCGCCCTTGTAGCCCATGACGGCTGTGCGGGGATGTATCGCGACGTAGCAGAGGGGCATCGAGTTGATGATGTCAATTGTCCGTTTCCATTCGTCGGGCTCTTTGACGCCGGGACGCATTTTAAGCGAGAATGTGATGTCGGGGCGCGACTTCATCCAGGCGGACACCTCGCCGAGCACTTCGGGGTTGCCGGCGAGCGCCGAGCCCCTGCCTGCCCTGATCTGGGGCGGGAAAGGGCATCCGAGGTTGAGGTCGAGGCGTGTGTGGCCGGTCTCGGTGACAGCCGAGGCCACTGTCCGCAGCTCGGCCAGATTCTTGAAGATTGCCTGAGGTATCACATCTTCTCCTGCAATGTCGCGCAGGTCGCGGGGCCGTGTCTCGCCCTTCTCCACGCGGGCAAAGGGGGCACAGTAGCGCGGGGGCTCAAGGCCCTCCCTGCGGCACAGTGCCGCATGGGCCTGCCGCCAGTATCTGTCGGTGAATCCCTGCAGCGGGGCACAATAAAACTCTTTCATGTCGCAAAATTAACAAAAATATCATGTCCGGGAGCATGGAGGAGCGGGATTTTGTCGTGACTCAGTGAAGCCGGAAGGGCAGGCCTGTATGTTTCATACAGGCGGTTCCGGTATATGGAGCGCTTGCATGAAGCGTCTTACTACTGCGGGGTCTCCGGTATATTTGCCGTGGTCTTCGCTCAGCTTGCAGGTCTCGCAATAGAAAGGCCATGACTCTGTGATTTTTACTGCGGTCAGCTTGATTACGATATTGCGCGGACGCACACCGGGAAAGTCGCAGGTGAGATGTGTGCCAATGCCGAAAGATGGCAGGCAGATGCCGGCGGCGTATCTCTGTATCTCGATGGCACGGTCTACGTCGAGTGCATTGCTGAACACTACCTGCTTGGTGTGCGGGTCTATGCCGAGTTCGCGATATTTGGCCGCTATCAGGTCGAGCTGTTCGAGGTTGTCTCCGCTGTCGACGCGCAGTCCCTTGAACATATTGGCGTAATCTTCTGAGAAATTCAGGCTGAAAATCCTCCAGCCGTATGTGTCGTAAAGGAATGTCCCGAGGGCTCCGCGATAGGTGGCCGCCCACTTCTGCATGGCTATATGGTTGGCCATCTGCGGGCCGTACATACCGGCGATGGCACACACAAACTCGTGGGCCATGGTGCCGACGGGGGTAAGGTCATGCTTCATGGCCAGGTAGAGATTGCTTGTGCCGACAAATCTGCCCGGGCCTCCGAGGGCATCGCAGGTCTCCTTGAGGGTCGCCACCACAAGGTCCTGGGCCCGGAACGAGGCCCTGCGCCGTGTCCCGAAGTCGCTGAACACGCATCCGGCTCCGACGAGGCGGGTGCCTTTCTCGCGTGTGCGCTCAGCGCAGGCGTCATAGTCGAGAGCCTTGTCCGTGCCGGTCATCATCAGATATAGCTCGGAGATTATCGCAAGCACCTTGACCTCGAGAAGTATGGTGTCGGCCCAGCACCCCTCAAACTCCACCTCGAGATGGCCTCCGGCATCCTGCGACGCCCTTGCCCACCTGTGGTCGTACCTGAAACCGCGCAGATAGCTGAGAAACCACGAGGGGATGTAGTTGCATCTGCGGCGGATGAAGTCTATCTCTTCGTCGGTAATCCTGACAGTCTCGAGGAGTTCTATCTGGTGTGTCAGCTCCCTGGCGAAGCCGGGGGGATAGACGGTGTTGCCACGGTCGGTGAACCTGTATCGCACCTGCGTTCTGGGATAGTTCTGGATGACCGCCGCACACATGGTGAACTTATACAGGTCGTCGTCGGTAAAGTGGTTGATAATCTGTCTCATATTCTGTCGGATGAAGTGGCTTGCACTCAGGGCAGTAATGTGCCGCGGCCACAATTCACTATATCGGTATAAACAGAATTTGCGGGAATTTGTTTATCTTTGCGGTGCCAATGTATGATGTATGAATATTGAAGAGCTCAGAGAGTATTGCCTTTCGCTCGGAGAGGTGGAGGAGAAGATGCCGTTCGGCAAGTTTGCCAGGCGCTACGACTCCGTGCTTGTGTTTTATGTAATGGGACACATCTTCTGCATGACCGATATCGATGATTTCAGTTACGTGAATGTCAAGTCTACCCCGAGTGAGCTCGAGGCGCTCAAGGCAGAGCATACCTCGCTCGGCTCGCCTCTGAACAGAGGCATGAAAGACTGGGCTTCGCTGGTTCTCGACGGCGACATCCCGGACAGCAAGGTGTATGCGCTGATCAGCCGCTCTTACGAAATAATCAAAAACAAATATACAAAGAAACCAAGGAGGAAAAATGAAAAGCTTCAAACCGAAGGCATGGATGCTGCCTCAGCCCGTGCTGATAATAGGCACGTATAATGCCGACGGCACACCCAACGCGATGAACGCGGCATGGGGCGGCCAGTGGGACATGACAGAGATAATGATCTCGCTCGGCTCGCACACAACGACAGACAACCTGAAGCGCAGCGGTGACTTCACGGTGGCCTTCGCCACAGAGGAGACCATGAAGGCCTCTGACTATGTAGGCATCGCGAGCGGACGGACCACTCCCGATAAAATCGCACGCACGGGATGGGCCTTCGACAAGGCTCCCGATGTGGATGCTCCTGTCTTCGGATGCTTCCCCGTCACCCTTGAGTGCCGGCTTAAGGAGAAGCTCTATGAGTCTCCGACCGGATTCTACATGATAGCCGAGATAGTCAATATCCTCTGCGATGAGAAATATCTCGCCGAGGATGGCAAGCCGGATGTCGAGAAGATGAATCTGATAACATTCGACCCCGTACACAATGGCTACATAGCACTCGGCCATCGTGTGGGCAATGCGTTTGCCGACGGCAACGAGCTGAAGTAAGCCCACCCAATGTCCGCGATGGCATAAGCGCCCCGACAGAACGCAGAGGTTCTGTCGGGGCGCTGTCCTGTTGCGGGCTTCCGTGGCGCTACTTGGCGCGCTCGATGTCCAGGGTGTCTATGGTGATGCTGGCACAGCCGAGGATGTCTATCCTTACTATCAGCTCGCTCTTGTTGTCGACACACCGGACCACCTCTCCTTCGAGGCCCTTGAGGCTGCCTCGCACCACTACTATCTTGTCGTGGACCTTGTATGGGGCGTCGGTGATGGAGACCGGGACGTCTGTCTGTCCGAGCATGAATCTCAGAGTATCTATCTGTCTCTGGGGGATTACGGCTATAGGTTTGGTGAGGCCCGTGGTCTTGGCCGCCTTGTTGGTCATGAAGCGGTTGATGAAAGGGAGCGTCACCACATCCCGGCGCTCTTTTTCAGTACATTTGATGAAGACTATAGAGGGAAGAAGCACCTTGTCTACCTTGCCTTTTCTGCCGTTCCGCCATATGCGCACTACAGTCTGTGTGGCTACATAACACTCGTATCCGAGCTTTTCAAGCCGCTCCTGCGAGGCTTTTTCGGTATTGTTGTTGACGATGGCTACAAACCATGTGCGTTTTTCAGTGCCTGAGGCCTTGGGTGCCGCTTTGGAGTTGCTGTCTTGGGTCTCTAACATTTTCGTTGCTTCCGGTTCGAGGTTAAGGTTTAAAGTTCATTTGGTCGAGTTGTAGATGCAAAAATAGCAAATTCCGCTCAGATTTGCAAATATCGCATCATACTTTGTCACTTTGGCCGTAACGATGCGTCTAACGATGCGTCAGGGTGCATACCGGTGCGCCCTTCATAAACCATTATGCAAATGATAAGATTTGAACTGACCTTGGCCTCGCTGCTTGTCTCGGCTCTACTGTCTCCGTCGGCTGTGCGGGCAGGCGAGTGGGGCGACAACCGTGTGTCTTTCAGCGGCACGCTTGTCTCCTCGGATGTCTATATGCTCGAGGGAGGATATCACCGTATGTTCGGGCCGTATTTCGGCATAGGCGGTGCGGCAGGACACTGGGCCAACTATTTTGCCGATGGCTATGCCTCAGGCAACGACTGGCATATAGACAGCGACTGCGAAAGGCCGGAAAATCTCTATCTGCGTCCGTCGGTGGTGCTGAAGAGCCCCGGCGTCAACATCAGGTCTGTCAGGATGTGTCTCTACGCCGAGCCAGGACTTATGGTCAACATACCGTATCAGCGCGTATGCATCGACAACACGAGCTGCTGGCCGCTGACAGAATATGAATACACAAGCACGTCGTCAGGACAGTGGCTTGCAGGAGAGCTTCGCGTGGGCCTCTATGCCGACTGGGGCCCATGCGGTTTCAGCCTCGGATACATAGTCAACAACCTCGACATCTACAGCCAGTATCGCCACCTGTCATACAGGGGCGTGGCTTTCAGCGGGTTTTACCCCGAGAAGCCCCTCATGCACGGCGTCTGTGCCTCGCTATCGTACAATTTCTGAGAGTCAGAAGCTGAGGACTCTCTCGCGTACAGCCGACGATTCCTTGAGCAGTTTTATGAACTCGAGAGCCGACTGCTTGCGGTAGGCGTTCTTGAGCATATGCACACAGCCGTCCATCTCGTTGGAGGGCACGTCGAGCCTGAGAGCCTTGATGCCGGCGGCGTTGTAGACGGTGGCTTCGGCAAGAACGGTGGCGAGGTTGCTCTGCTTGATGAGCTCGAGCAGGATGTTGACCTCGTTCAGCTCGATGCGTATGTTGAGGCGCGGCCTCATCTTGGCTACGTGCTGTTCGAAGGCGTTGCGCGCCTGCAATCCCTTGGTAGGCAGGGCCAGATCGTATTTCTCAAGGTCGGCGAGAGTCACGCTCTTGTGCGAGGCCAGGGAGTGTGTCTTGCTGACGATGACGGCCAGATGGTTGTCGAAGAGCACGTGCGACTCCACCTCCTCGTTGCGTCTCGTGGGGCGGAATGCGAGCACGAAATCTATCTCGCGGGCCGTCAGCATATCCATCAGCTCGGCCATCGGTTTGTAGAAGATGTTGAGCCTGACCTTCGGATAGAGCTTCATGAAAGCCATAAGTGTCTCAGTGAGTATCGGGCTGAACGAGTAGGTGACGCCTATGTTGAGTGTCCCGGCGAGCATCTTCTGCAGGTCATGCATACGTTCTGTGCAGGCAGTTGCGTCGCGGGCGGTCTGGAGGGCCAGCGGGAG
>JAIDJD010000112.1 GCA_029052375.1 Duncaniella sp.
CCGTCTCTTCAAGAGCTTCGCCACCGTCTACGGCACAGCTGTGGAGCACACCTTCAACACCTCCAACAAGTTTGAGGCCAACGCCGCCGCACAGGTAGGCCCCAAGACCGTCATCGGCGACGTCTCTACCGTCTTCATCTTCAACAAGCCAACAGACCACACCTACGACAAGTTTGAGTTCGGTGCCGCCCGCTACCAGATGTCCAACTTCGTAGACGAGAAGGGCCGTCTCGCCGAGGGCGGACGCGTACAGAAAGCCGACGGCCAGACCTTGCTCACAGGCAAGTCTCACCCCGTGCTCAACTCCTGGATCATGTACAAGAACGGCAAGTATGTAGGCAATGACTTCGGCTCGACCAACACCGCCGCCTATGGCGCTCACGGAGCCAATATGTTTGCCGGCGTGTCCAAGCACACCTGCGGCTATCTCAACGCATATGAGGGCGACAACGGCGCCCGCGACGTGATCCTCGCCCGTCTCGGCGAGACATATCTCGTGCGTGCCGAAATCAAGGTGCGCCTCAACGACTATGACGGCGCCAAGGCCGACATCGACGCGCTCCGCAAGCGCGGCGCATGGCACCAGGGCGAAAACCGCGCCTACTACGTAGACGGCTGCTATGCCTCTGCGTCTGTCTGCCCCAAGGTGACAGAGAAGGCCGCGAACATCACCGCCAACGAAGGATGGAACCTCGGCTGCAACACCTACTATCTCTCCAACCCCGACGTAGCAGTTACATACAACTCGACCGAGGCAGAGATGACATCCTGGACATGGGACAAGCTCCCCGCCGAGGACGAGACCATCCTGGCCAAGCTCGGTGTGACCAACAAGTTTGACCGCGCTCTCCACTTCATCCTCAACGAGCAGACCCGCGAGCTCGTGGGCGAGTTTGTACGCTGGGAGCACCTCACCCGCACCAATACCCTCGGCCTCCGCGCCAAGAAGCTCAATCCTGACGTGCTCCACTTCCAGGAGGGCAAGCACAACCTGCGTCCCATCCCCCAGAGCTTCATCGACAACCTTCTCCGCGAGGATGGCTCCAACCTCACCGACGAGGAAGAGGCCGCTTGGCAGAACCCCGGCTATTAAGCCGCTCTCTCTTCTATACTACCCTATCCCTGAAAATGGTTTTTTCATGTAATATATAGATTAGTATAGATTTCTGAATAGATTTATGCACTATTATCAGGGGTGGCGCCACAGTGACAACCCGGCCCCCATTAAATAAAACAGAAGAAAACAG
>JAIDJD010000113.1 GCA_029052375.1 Duncaniella sp.
GGTAGAGGCCGGAGGTCCCGAGATTGTCAGCCGCATCAAGATGGAGCTTGTCAACGCCGCGCGTAACGACGCATCGGGCAACCTGACCAGGCTGCTCATCAACACCTCTGACATCAAGACCTTCTGGTCGCCGCTCTTCCCGATTAACGAGGGCCAGTTCTGCGCCATAGTCCGCGAGGTGGGGCGTCAGTTCAAAGGTTACGCGTGTCTGACCTGATCAGAACCGTATTGTGAATCGGGTCAGGCCGTCCGCTCCGGTCTCGAGCGAGAACCGGCATCCGTGTCCGGAGAGCACCTCGCTCACCAGCATCAGCCCGAGGCCGTGGCCCGACGGTTTGGTGGAAAAGAACGGCGTGAAGAGCATCTCGGCAGTCTCGGCGTCTATCCCCGGGCCGTCGTCGGCTATGGTCAGCACAGGCTTTGGGCCTTCAGACAGGCTGGCCCGGACGTGTCCGCCGTTGCCTGCGCTCTCGGCCGCATTCTTGACAATATTGGTCACCGCCTGCTCCATCAGCACGGGGTCGAGCTTCACCGTCCGGCTCTGTTCCGGCAGTTCCATCGCGAACGATGCACCCGAGGCCGCGCAGAGGCTCTCGAGCATCGGGCTCCAGGAGCGCATCAGGATATCAGGCCGGTGGTCTGCGAGGACAGGCTCCGGAATCTTTACCGCCGAGGCAAATTTGGTGATGAAACCGCTGAGGTCGCGGCACCTGGTCTCGCACGCGCCCAGCGCCTCGGACAGGTCGGGGTCCGAGACTTCGGCCGAGGCGGTGTCGATCACAGAGGTCACAGCCGCCAGCGAGTTGTTCACTTCATGGGCCATCATGCGTATCACCTTCTCGTAAGATTTCTTCTCGGCCTTGCGCACCTCGTCTGTGAGCTTCTCCACCAGCACGAACGGGTGGCGGTAGCCGCTCTCCATGAATCCGAGGCGCGAGCATCGGTAGACCATCGAGTCGTTGAGCCGTGCCACCCTCACCTCGTCGTCGGCCAGCGAGCCGAGCACCTGTCCGAGCTGCGAGCCTGTGTCGCCGAGCGAGAGACCCTGCAGTGTCTCGGGGCGCTCGTGTCCGAGAAAGTCGGCCGCGGCCTTGTTGGCCCCTGACACCCTGCCGTCCTGCCCGAGCATTATGATGCCCAGTGGCGAGACACCTATCAGCAGGTCGAGCAGGTTGTTCTGTTCTCTCAGGCGCAGGCGTTCCTGCTTGAGCGACGACATCATGGAGTTGAACATATCGACTATGCTGTCTGCCTCGAGCTGTCCCACATGAGAGAGGCTGCTGCTGAAGTCCTGAGCCCTCAGCAGGTCTACGCCGTTGGCTATGGTGCGCAGGGGGCGCATGACGTTGCGGTAGAAGACCGCTATGAGCACAACGCTGAGCAGGGCCAGGCCCCAGACCACATTGTAGGCCGTGCTGTCAGGGTCGACCAGCATCAGCGCCACCACCGTCACGGAGAGCATCAGTATGATGAGAGAGAAAATCCAGTTGACCCTCATGGCCTGATGTCATATTTCTCCAGGCGTCTGTACAGGGCCTGGCGTGTGATGCCGAGCATTGCCGCCGCGCGAGACAGATTGCCGCCCGAGACGGCGAGAGCCTTCTCTATGGCCTCGCATTCGGCAGATTTAAGCCCTTTGGCCGAGCCTGCGGAGGCGGGGTCGGCCGGGAGGCCCTGCGCTATGAAGTCCTTGGCGTCGAGCCTCTCGCCCGGCGTCACGAGCAGGGTGCGCTCTACGGTGTTGGAGAGCTGGCGGATATTGCCGGGCCATGGCTGGCGCATCAGCAGGTCCATCGCCTCGGGCGTCACCTCGGGCACCTTGCGGCCCGCCGCTGCGCACGACTTGCTCAAGAGGTGGTCTACGAGCAGGGGGATATCCTCGCTCCTGTCCCTCAGGGCGGGGAGCGAGACGGTGATGAGATTGATGCGGTAGAAGAGGTCTTCGCGGAAAGTCTTCGCGGCCACCATCGCGGGCAGGTCGGCATTTGTGGCACAGACCACGCGCACATCCGCGCGGCGTGTGCGGCTGTCGCCGAGAGCCTCATAGGTGTGCTCCTGCAGCACACGCAGCAGTTTCACCTGACAGTTCAGGTCGAGGTCTCCTATCTCGTCGAGAAAGATAGTGCCCCCATCGGCGAGTGCAAACCGGCCCTCGCGGTCGGCCACGGCGCCGGTGAAGGCTCCCTTCTTGTGGCCGAACATCTCGCTCTCGAAGAGCGACGACGATATGCCTCCGAGATTCACCTTGACCATCGGCCCCGCCGCGCGGCGCGAATTGCGGTGTATAGCCTCGGCTATCAGCTCCTTGCCCGTGCCGTTCTCGCCCATTATCAGTACGGGCGCATCTGTGGCGGCCACGCGCTCGACGGTGTCGAGCAGGTTGAGCAGCCCGGGCGAGCGGCCTATGATGTTTGAGCGGTCAAATCGGCCTGCGGGAGTCTCCGCGTCGCTCTCGCCGGCCAGGGCCAGCGCCGTGGCCACGCGCTCGAGCAGGGCGCCATTGTCCCACGGCTTGGTGATGAAGTCGAAGGCTCCGGCCCTCATGCCCTCGACCGCCAGGGGTATATTGCCCCAGGCGGTGATGAGAATCACCGGCACATCGGGATGAAACACCTTGATCTGGCTGAGGAGCGTAAGCCCCTCCTCGCCCGTGGTGGCGCGCGAATAGTTCATGTCCATCACCACAAGCTCCGGTCTCCGGGCGCGCACAAAGGCCATCGCCTCGGCCGGAGAGGAGGCCGCCGCAGTCTCATAGCCGTTGCGCCCGAGCAAGAGCTTGAGCGAAAGCCTCACAGAGCTGTCGTCGTCTACGATCAGTATCATTTCCGATTTACATTGCACGTTGCAAAGTTACTGACTATCGCAGAGAAAAACAAACATCATTCGGGCGCCGCCCAAAACTTGGCGTCGTCTGTCGTCGGCGTGCTGTTCTGACCTGCGAATCCGAATCCGCCGAAACCGACAGGCTGCAGCCTGACATACCGCATGGGGCGGTCGTAGAGATTGAAGCCCCCCTCTGCCGGCGTCTCAAACCAGTAGAGATTCTTTGCCAGATAAGCCTTGTAGAAATCCATGCCTCCGTTGGCGGGCACTATCATGTTCTCGCGGCTGAGATTCTCGCCCGCTATGTCGGCCCTTATCTCGGGGAGCGACATCGGCAGGCCGTCGGCATCGGTCAGATATGTGTTCATATCCGTGTCAATCATGGCCCACTTGTTCAGTTCAGGGAGCCATACGTGGTTCACTACATGACAGTCTCTGTCTGTCGAGTCCATGGGCATACACCAGACTATTCTGTTGGTGATGCCGACGGCGTTGAGCATCTCATGGAGCAACACTGAATGATACTTGCAATTGAAGCCCGAGCCGGTCTCCTGGCGGTATTTCCACAGCCCGCGGGCTGTCTTGTCGGTCGGCTCCACGGCCTGGTTTTCGTGCGGGATGTTCGCGCTGACAATCTCGGCCACAGCCAGGGCCTTGTCCCAGGTGTAAGCCTCGCTTTCGGCAATAGAGTCGAGGCCGAAGAAGGCGCGTGTCTCGGCCGCGGCAACGCTGTCGGGCCTGAAAGCAAACTCTATCTCATTGTCAGAAGCCTCATAGCGTGTAGCCCTGAGAAGCTCCACGCGCTCCTCAAACTGCATCTCGTTGTACCATCTCACAAGGCTGTCCCTGAACACAGTCTTGCAGAGGACCAATGCAATGACAGCCACACCCAAGAGACATAATATGGTGATGAAAAACCACTTGAAAAATCGTTTCATTGATTGCGAATTGATTATTGCTCAGTTGTTTCAATATAGTCAGATTATCTTTATTGCATAGTCCAAAGCATCATCAGCCTTAGTGGGTATATGAGGTTTAGTCCCATGAATTTCATCTCCTTCTTTTGCCCCATACTCATAGAAAATTCTGCAAGGAATCATAGCTTTAAAACCTGTATATGGAAGTTTCACGCCAATGACATCTCCCACACAGATATTTACCCCTCCAGTCTCTTCGCCAATAATAATGCCATCGGTAAATTCCTTAAAAGCCCAGGAGAAAGCGGCTGCAGACGAAAATGTCTCATTGCTTGTGAGCAGATAGGTTTTGCCTGCGAACCTAATGTCTTCTCTATGTGGCGCTATTAAATCTGCATTACCTGTTATTATTGTATCGTTATCATATTGATTCTTACGACTTTTTCTAAAGAATTTTGATATTCTTGTTTCATGCTTTTGGAAACTGTTGAATGGATTTTCGGACAAATACATCATGACCGCGTCTCCGGCCGAGGAAGCTCCGCCATGATTATTTCTGATATCAATTATGAGATGTTTGATGTTTGAATCTTTGGCAGTTGCAAACATACTGTCAACAAATGCCTTGAATCGATTGTCTTGGGGACATTGATTGAATGAAAACAGCATGGTGGAATCATTGAGGATGCTAAATTCATTTGACATAGGACTATATGGGATTGTGCGAATCACATCTTTGGCCTTAATTCCGTTAAGCGTCTTGTTGTCTATATGGCCGTTGCTGGAGTATTCAACTCGGTACTGCTTTGCCATCTTGTCCGCAGCCATCAGGAATCCCAAAGAATAGGATAAGCTTGAACAGGCAAAAGCATCAGTCTCAGCAGGCACATAAGATATGAAGCGATTGATTAAAGAGTTTGAAGGAATACCATTGATAGATATTATCTCCATATCTTTCTTAAATGATATGTTTTGGATTGTCGCATCTGTTGTGATGAAAATTTTATGGGTTCCGGGCTCTATTTTAATTATGCCGGACAGTGGATTGAACACACTGTCATCATTAAAGATAGAATCATCCGGTATTATGCCCAAATGGCCTTGACGAAACAACCCTGTAATACCGGACAAAGCTAAAAATAGGTCCTTACGGCTGATACTGTCTTTTTGTAGGTTTTGCTTCTCTTGATTTACAAAAGAATATATGGCATCCTTGGAAATCTGGTAATAGGGATTGACTTCAATTTCTTCAATCAACGATACAAGACTGTCAATCTCAGTATGAGCCTCCTTTTTGCCAATCAATCCAGTATCATCCGCGAATAGATCTTGTTGAACCAACAATGAAAGAACTATCAATATGGTTTTTATTGAATTTGCCATTGTCACTGCAGTGTTGTTATATATTTTTTCGTATCTGTAAATCGAAGGTGTGTCAGAATAATGTGCTGAATTGTCTGAAACCCGTAAATCGGCGTCCATTCGGACGCCATTCTATGAGGATTCTTATGCCGGGCACGCCTTCGCACAGCTACGGCGTACCCGGTTACTGCTAAATCAGCGTCCTGCGGACGCTCAGGGGAAAATAGAGGTTGCTCATAAAACTAAAAACGTATTTCTGACACATTATATTATTGAAGCTTATTTATCCCTCAGAATCTTACTCCTTGATTATCTTTTCGATGTCGGGGTCGATGCCGCGGCCTGTGGCGAAGTCCCAGAGGGTGAGACTGCGGAGCTGATACCAGTAGCGCCAGTAGAGGTAGAGCTGATTTATCATTGCCTGACGGCTCTCGTCCTTGCTCAGCTGAGAGTCGTTGAGGTCGAGGGTGGATATGCGTCCTATCATGAAGGTCTCCACGTTGGTGTCATACCGCGCCTCGGCTATGGTATCGGCGCGGCGGGCTATCTCGAGCTGTCGTCGTTGGTTGTTGTACCGCTCCACGAGGATGAAGATATCCTGGCTGAACTCCATCTGCTCCTTGCGCAGGCGGCTCTCCACCACCTTGCGGTTGCTCTCGGCCACCTTCACCTTGCCTCGGCGCTTGCCCCAGTCGAGCAGAGGTATCTTGAAGCCTATCTCCACCACCTGGTTGTCCTTGAGCTTTGAATACGAGTCGCCGGGGTTGTCGGCGGTGCCTGTGAAGCCCACCTGGGCGAAGAGCGAAATCTGCCTCATCTCTCCCTTGGCCTTGGCCACCTCATAGTCTGCCTCGAGCTGTCGGCGGCGGATATTCTTTGAGAACGAGTTGTTGGCCTGCGCTTTCTCCAGGACGTCCTGATAGCCGACCTCCCCGGCCGGAACCTGCTCGGGCACCACAGGGTCGAGCAATACATCCTCGCCGAGGTCGAGGAAAGCGCTCAGCGCAAACTGAGCCGCCTTGTAGGCGCTCTCGCGGTCGGTCATCGTGGCCT
>JAIDJD010000114.1 GCA_029052375.1 Duncaniella sp.
GTCTCGTGGGCTCGGATATGGTTATAAGAGACAGCCGCAGGACGCCGATTTACACATAGCCACCCCACTTTGCTTCGTAAATCGGCGTCCTGCGGACGCGTCGCGTGACAGCAATAATACGTATATAGGCGCAGCACATAAGCATAAAGCCGACCCTCGGAAACTTGGGTTTCCGAGGGTCGGCTTTATAAGGGAAGTTAAAGAGGCGGAGGGCGAAGCCTAAACTTTAAACCTAAGGCCGAAGGCCCTAAACTTTAAACCTAAAGCCGAAGGCCCTAAACTCTCAACTTTCAACTGCGCCAAGCGCCCGGCCTCATCTTCCCGAGCCCTTTATCATCTCGCGGAGGCTGTTGTTGAACTCCTTGCTGGCGTTGAGCTCGCTGAGCGAGAGGTGCATACGGTAGCGCCAGTAGTGGCGGGGATTGGCGGGGATATTGATGAGCTCCTCGCGGGGGTCCTGCCTGCGGATGACGCCGTCCATGCTGAGCCAGTCCTGGAGAGGGAGGATACAGAGCATCGAAGGCGACTTGAGATGAAGCTCTATGATGCGGCGGCATATCCAAGGCTCGGCATACTGCGGGGCCTCGCCTGGCTCGCGGAGCACCTCGTTGTAGAAACGCTGTGTCACCTCGCGGTCTGCCTCCCACCAGCGGCGTATGCCGTCCATATCGTGGGTCGAGGTGGTGCAGACAGAATAGTAGGGATAGTTCCACGTGTTGCCGAACGCCGTCGAGGAATCCTTGGGCATACGCTGTATCTCGAGCACGACAATCTCGAGGGCATTCATCACCGCAGGCACGCAGGCGGGTATCATGCCGAGGTCTTCGGCACAGGTGAGCATATCGGTGGCCTCGATCAGAGGCGGCATCTTCCACATGGCCTGGTCATACCAGAAGCCGTTGTTGCGACGGTAGTAGAAGTCGTTGTAGAGACGGTTGAAACACCACTTCTCGTAGTCGTCGAGCACACGGTAGCTGTATGTAAACTGGGCCGAGATGCGGGGGTGATACTTGCCCTTCTCCACAGGGTCTTCGATGAACAGCACATCGTCTATCAGCCCCATCAGGCCGTTGCAGATGCGCTCTGAGCGCTCGTCCTTGGGCCGGGAGGCGAAATGCTCGGCCACCTTGCGCTGGGTGTCAAACTCGGGGCGCAGGCGGTAGGAGCCGCCCTCCTCGGCTATCAGATAGTTCTCGCGCACCTCGTCGGTATGCTCGCCGAAGAAGTCTGCCAGCATCCAGTCGTGTATATAGGGGCGTGTCTGGCGCCATGTGTCCAGCCAGAAGTCATAGCTGCCGCGCAGCTCCTCGGGGCTGAAGGGGAGAGCGCGGTTGAAGATGCCGAGCAGGCCGTGGATAGCGTCCATAGGTATCTGCCAAATGCGGAAGAATCCGAGGACGTGGTCTATGCGGTAGGCATCGAAATACTCGGCCATCTTGCGGAAACGGGCCTTCCACCAGGCAAAGCCGTCCTTGGACATCTCCTCCCAGTTGTAGGTTGGGAAGCCCCAGTTCTGGCCCAGGACAGAGAAGTCGTCCGGCGGCGCGCCGGCCTGGCAGTCGAGGTTGAAGAGGCGCGGGTCTATCCACGCGTCCACGCTGTGGCGCGAGATGCCGATGGGGATGTCGCCCTTGATGGCCACGCCGTGGCGGCGGGCATACTCGTGTACCTCGCGCATCTGGCGGTCGAGGTGATACTGTATCCAGTAGACATACTCGATGTCTGTCTTATGGTCGGCTATGAAGGCGTCCACCTTGGCGGCGTCATAGACGGCATAGTCGCCCCAGAGAGCCATGTCGGGGGTCTCGTTGAGGTCGCGCAGCACACACCATGCGGCATAGGGCGTCAGCCACGGCGAGTTTTTCTCTACGAAGGCCGCCACCTCGTCCGAGGCCATGGCCGCGGGGCCGTCCTGGGCGAAGAGCTCGCGGGTGAACTCGCGCTTGCCGCGGGTGACGCGCTCGTAGTCTACCTGTGGGAGTCGGTTGAGCTCGCGGCCCAGCTCTTCGTAATGGCGCTGGCGCTCGCCGTCGTCGAGGCGTCCCATGGCGCTGAGGCGCAGATACATGGGATGGAGAGCAAATGTCGAGTTGGCATTGTAGGGATACGAGTCGGTCCATGTCCCTGTCATGGTGGTGTCGTTGACCGGCAGGAGCTGGACAAACTGCTGTCCGGTCTGCACGGCCCAGTCTATCATCTGCTTGAGGTCCATGAAGTCTCCGACGCCGAAGTCTTCCTCAGTGCGGAGCGAGAAGACGGGGATGGCCACGCCAGCGCCGCGCCAGGGGGCCAGAGGATTGACGAGCCGCTCGCCCGACATCACCACGGCGGTGCCTCCCTCTGCCGCGGGCAGGTGCATCGTGCGGTTGTCGCGCCCCTCCCAGGCCACTATGTCGCCCGAGTTTTTCTTTACTATCAGGTATTTGTAGTCTGTTGTCTTGCCGAGCGAGGAGAGAGGCACGTCTACGCTCCATTCAGGAAAGCCGGCATCGCTCATCCTCAGGGCCTTGGCGGGGTCCCATGCGCCGAGGCTCTCGGCCTCGCCGCTGACGGCCACCACCTCGTCGGGGCCAATCATGGGCGCCGAGACCTTCAGCGTCAGCATTCCCGGGCGGGGGTTGCACTCGGGCTCGCGCTCGTCGCGCCGGTTGATGCAGTCTGTGAAGGAGGCCGCGTAGTAAGGCTTGTCCCAAGGCTGGTCCTGCCATCGGTCCAGCAGGGTGGCGCGGCTCACGCCCTCGGGCTTGAATGTGCGGGGACGGCCCCACTCGCGCCTGACCCGGCCGTTGTCGTGGCGGACTATATATGAGTAGCTGAATGGAGCCTCTGCCTCGGGAATGTCTGCCGTCACTGTCCAGGTCTCCTCGCCCGAGAGGGTCATCGGTATGGCCTTGGATTCGTCGCCTGCGCCGAGAGCGTCGGCTGTTCCGGTCAGGTAAAGCATCTCGCCCCATTCGGTGCGGTAGTTGACAATGAATGTGAGTTTCATCGGATGGTAAGTATGATGGTGCTGTTAATGATAGTGCTGGGGGATTATCCTCGCAAAGATAACCATTAATATCCACAATTCCTACACCTCGCGGCAATCTTTTATACTATTTCGCTTTCGTGTGATATATGGCCCTGCACGATACGCCTGTGTTGTGCAACCCGCTTCCGGGGTTGAGCGTTCTGGTTTTGGCGGTATCCCCAGGGAGGACGGCTGCGACTGCGTCTCCGGCCGCCCACCCTGGGGTTTCCCTCATGCAGCCCCTTTCCGGGGCTGTTGGTGGTATGTGGGTATATATATAGCGCCTGCATCATCCGGTGACATCTCCACCTCATACTCCGTGGGGGTGGGCGCTATATATAGTGCCCCTATTGTAGGGATGGTGGTTGGGGACGGATGCTGTGGAGTGCGCCCGCAACATAGCTAAAAAGAGTCCATTTAATGGCTGTTTAAAACTTTTTTCAGGCTATTAAAACTTTTTGAAATGTTAAAGTTGTAAATTGCTGAATACAAATAATATAGACATCCTATTTTAAAACTTTAAATTTGGATTAAAATCATTATTTTCCTAATTTTGTACTAAAACAAACAATAATCAACCTACAAAAAATGAGGAAAACCACATTTATAATTTGTCTGTTTTTATCTCTATTTGCAGTTTGATGTTACTACGGGAGTTAAGACAAGAACAAATGCTACTAAAGCAACACCTGTAACTAAAGATGATACGTTTGGTGAACAGATAAGAGGCCCACAGTCTTTACCTGTTATCACGGTAATCTATGATGTCGTGGCAGGGGCAATAGATGTTCAATGCTCTGACGAATCCACGTTTGATATCTGGGTGTATGATTGCCACAGCCTGTTGATCGGAATGTCTAATTCATCCTGTCCGACGGTTGAAGGCGTTTGGCCAGACGGGGCGATAACAGTTCAGGTATTGTCGGAACACTGGCAAGCGGAAGTGACACTTTAATCAATAACTACACTATACAAATTATTCATTGCTATTTATTATCATGAAACATCTGCTGATTGCTCTGTGTGCAGTCCTGTCCATGGGACTGTACTCATGCTCCTCGCAGGAGGAGCCCCTCCAGCCTGTCAACGAGCAGGACGAGACTGCATTCTACACCGACCACATCACACCCGAAGAGGCTTGTGTGAAAGCCGCCGAGGCCATGAACCATCACTTCGGCAAGGACCTGCCCCAGTCTCGCGCTATGTCAGGCGCAACGGCACGTCTCTATGGCGGCAGCCGTTCGGGAGAGTCCAATCTCTATGTCGTAGAGTATGACGAAGGCGGTTTTGCCGTTGTCAACGCCAACCGAGATGCCAAAGTCGATGTGTTTGCTGTTGTTCCCGAGGGTACTTTCGATACCACCGAGAACCCCGGCCTGGAGTTCTATATGAACTATGCTGACGAAAGAGCCGGGGGCGGTATAGTAATTCGTCCTGACCCTGTGTTGCCGATAGTGCCCGTTAAACAACTTGTATCCAGAGATCAGTCATTTCGTTGTGAGATTCCTTTTAAATGGGAAAGAGGAATGCCGTACAATTACGAAAACAGAGAAACACCGACATCCAACCCTCATGATATTCAATCAGGGCCGATGTCTATAGCCATGATTGTTGGATATGGTGCAACAAAATTGCCATTTGACGATGGCATGGAATATGTGTGGTATGGTAATGACTACTATAATCTAAATAAGATTTCAAAGATTATTGCTATCCGTGATGTGGAACAAAACCTTCTTAACGAGGGAGAAAAAGAGCTTCAAAAATTTTTAGCCGAATTATCCCTGTATAGATATATGCCGACGCCAATACCGGATTTTGAAACATTTAAAAAGAAATTTGGAAGATCATACGGAAGTTTCTTTAAAGATGGTTATGAGTTCCTGGCAACTGCCTCACATAATACACTTAAAGGAAGCCTCACTTCAGATATGCCGATACTTATGTATGGACAGACGAGCGAGACTTCCTCATCTCTCAACGACTTATGGATTATTGAGCAGAGCAAATGGGAGCATTATGTTGAAAATTATAGTGCTATTGATCAATTTGGGCAACCCACTGGTCCTGATACCCATACCTATGAGGAATGGATATATGTGAATTGGGCATTGGGTGGTAGAGAAAATGGTTGGTATATGCTTTGCGATAATATGTCATTGGGCTATAAAAATACAGTTATTGTTGATGACGAAATAACCAATGATGGTCCTACTTATCGTTACAATTTCCACTTCATAACTAATCTAAAGATAAATGATACTGAGTTGGAAAGTTTAGAAAATATATAAATTTCAGGCGAATAGTTTGCAAATTCAAATATAACTTTGTAAATTCGCAATACAATTAACCAGCCAAACCACAATTAATCAGAATAGCATATGAAACTTAAACGATTCTTAGCTATGCTCATGTCGGCTATGGTCATGATGCTTTGCTTCACGGCCTGCGACGACAAGGACGAGCCCACGCCTGAACCCGAACCTGAACCCAACGAGGTGGCCGCACCGGACTTCGGGGAGAGGGAACGCTCTAAGATTGAAGCTATGCAAAATGGAACATTCCTTGAAGTGTTCGAGTATACAGGCTACTATAAACATACCGATAAGACTTACGGACATATGGGCGTAGTCACCCAAGAGGATAAGTGGTATTTCTATCCTGCCGACCAGGAGGAAGCTGACAAGAAGCGCGGATATGCCCATGACGGACGCCTCTATAACGAATACTGGCAGTTTGTCAACTTGGATTTCACAGAATATCGTGACCTCCAGATTGCATGGAAAGACTTTTGCAAGAAAAAATACAACGGCGTTGTCCGTCCACAGTATGTCTACACAGGCTTCGATATCCGTTACTATCCACGCCCGATTTATCAGTATGAGAAAGAGGTTAATATAGTGGCCTTTAATAACTCAGAGTTCGTACTCAAAAGCGATTTTGAGAACTACCAGGAGTATTATGCCTATACATTTACCGGCAAAAAGTATGACGACGCCAATAGCCTGTTCTACGGGTCGGTGTATAACGGAGCAGAGCAAATGCTCCGCGAGATGTACGAATATTACGGTTCAATCCATGCAGATATATTTGACGGCAATATAATGGACCCGGACAAAAATGGCAATCCCAGACCCGG
>JAIDJD010000115.1 GCA_029052375.1 Duncaniella sp.
CTACCGCCTGCCGCTTCGGCCTCCCTGTCACCGTCGTGGTCTTCAACAACGGCGGCATCTACAACGGCATAGGCAAGCCGCTCGACAAGACCTCCGACCCAGCGCCCACCACCCTCGACATCAACGCCCGCTATGACAAGCTCGGCGAGGCGTTCGGCGCACAGGCCTACTATGTGCAGACCCCTGACGAGCTCAAGAAGGCCTTCGAGGAGAGCATAGCTTCTGGCAAGCCTTGCCTCATCAACGTCCAGCTCGGCGCCGATTCGGGCAAGGAGTCGGGCCACATCGGCTATCTCAACCCCGCCGCACTGCAGCAGATCACCGTCTGAGACCGCACAGGAACACCAAGGCAAACTCACTTTTCATCAATTCTAATTCTGCAACTCTATGTCACACATCATCCTGTTTGCGATAGTCCCTATCATCGTCGTGATGCTTGCGGGCTATATATCGGGCAAGTGCGGCGTCTTCTCCGGAGACGACGCCAAGAAGTTCAACAAGGTAGTGCTTGACTATGCCCTTCCCGCCGCGCTCTTTGTCTCTATCGTGCAGGCCTCGCGCGAGATGCTGGCCCATGACCTGAAGCTTACCGTCATATCTCTGGTGGGCATCATGTTCTGCTTCATGGTGGTCTACTACGTCTTCCGTATGTTCAAGCAGAACACCGGGGCCGACGCCGCCATATCGGCCCTCATCAGCGGCTCGCCCACCATCGGATTTCTCGGCTTTGCCGTGCTCGAGCCTATCTTCGGCACCACGCCCTCCGTGGCGCTCGTGGTGGCCATCGTCGGCATCGTGGTCAATGCTGTCGGCATCCCCGTGGGCCTCTCGCTGATGAACGCCTCGCTCGAGAAGGACGCCGCCGGCGCCGGCAAGCACGAGAGCGCCTGGAAGCCAGTGATCCACGCCCTCGAACAGCCGGTGGCCTGGGCTCCTATCCTGGCTGTCGTGTGGGTGCTTGTCGGGATACCCTGGCCCGACTGGGCAAGCCCCTCGTTCAACCTCATCAAGGGTGCCAACGCCTCGCTTGCGGTCTTCTCGGCCGGCATCACCCTCTCGGCTGTCAAGGTGGTCATCAACTGGCAGGCTGTCCTCGGCTCTATCCTCAAGATGGTCTTCATGCCCGCCGTCATCCTCATCCTCGGCCTTGTGTTCAGGATGGATCCCCTCAACCTCAAGATGCTCGTCGTGGCCTGTGCCCTTCCTCCTGCATTCTCGGGCATCATCATCGCCGACGAGTACAACAGATATGTGGCTACCGGCACATCCTCGCTCACTCTCTCGCTGATTCTCTTCATCGGCTTCTGTCCGCTCTGGATATGGATCACCGACCTGTGCCTCAAGGCATTCTGAACTGACTCCTGACCCCCGCGGGTGCCCGGCGGGCGCCCCGGGGCACAAGGAGTCCCCCCCCTGACCCAGAAACGGCGCTTTCACAGACAATAGTTTTGACGTTGATTTTGAAGAGAGGGAGGCGCGGGCGCCGCCGGCAGATATCCGCGCCTCCCTCTGTTTTTTTTGCGATAGAGACGTTGAATGTTAATTTCGGGGAGGTGGCGATTACAATAATTTGCAAATTTTCACACGCGACCCAAACTGTGAAATGCCGTTTTGGTTTTTTAAAGTTATTTTGCATTACGTGGTTGTCTGCTGTATATCAGGCTGTTGTGCTTAGGGGTTTGCACATCTCAAAGCCTTTATTATAGGTGGCAGGCCTGAAAACTTGCGTAATCCACTCAGAATGACTAAATTTGAAAGGTTGAACAGCGATTTGTCAACAAACGTTAAATATATATCTCATCCTCATACTCAATCCTCAAAAGCTATGCAACAGACTCTCGTCATCTTCAAGCCCTCGGCCATCGGGCGCGGCCTCACAGGCCGTGTCCTCAGCCGGTTCGAGCAGAAGGGACTCGTGATAGCCGGGATGAAGATGATGCTCCTCGACGAGAAGATACTCCGCGAGCATTATGCCCATCTCGTATCCAAGCCCTTCTTCCATGAGATACTCGACTCGATGACGGCCTCGCCCGTCATCGTCATGGTGCTCAGGGGCGTCGACGCCATAGAGGTGGTCCGTCTCATGACAGGCTCCACCAACGGCCGCAATGCTCTCCCCGGGACTATCCGCGGAGACTTTGCGATGTCCAACCAGGAGAACATCATCCACGCCTCCTCCTCGCCCGAGGATGCAGAGGTGGAAATCAACAGATTCTTCAAGCCCGGAGAAATCTTCGACTACAGCCGTGCAGACCGCGGGTTTGTCTACGGCCCATCTGAAATCTGACCCCATGACGGCGACCCGGTCTCCGGGCCGCCGCTCTCGCGCAATGAGGCCGGCCTGCCCGCAGGACAGCTCGCAGGCCGGGCCCCAAAGATCACCTGCCTATACTATCCAAGACCAGAAAACTACCATTGCAACATCTCTCCAGAAACCCCAAAGACAGATAATGTACCAGACAGCAAAGACAGTCATAGCCTCCATACTCATGCTCGCAGGCCTCACCGCCGGAGCCCAGCGCAGACTACCCCTCCCCGAGGCGCATGACTCTCAGCATTCCTCACTCATAGCACGCCAGACCCCTGCGGCCAATCCTTTCAAGATAGAGAACAACAAGCTCCTGCTCGACCAGGTCAAGGCTCGCGAAGAGGCCTCGATGGAGGGCGAGCTGTTCGAGGCATACTGGAACTCGGAGCGCGTCAACCCCTACGGCACCGCCGCTGTCCCCGACCGTGCCGACATAGACGTCAGCGAGTACGTGACACCCACACCCGGACACATCACATCCAACTACGGCTACCGTCCCCGATTCCGCCGCAACCACTACGGCATAGACCTCAAGCTCCAGGTGGGCGACACGGTGCGCGCCGCATTCTCGGGCAAGGTGCGCCTCACGAGGTATGAGGGCCGCGGCTACGGATACTACGTGGTAGTGCGCCACCCCAACGGCCTCGAGACAGTCTACGGACACCTCAGCCGCTTCCTTGTCAAGCCCGACCAGGTGGTCAAGGCAGGCGAGCCCATAGCCCTCGGCGGCAACACAGGCCGCAGCACAGGCGCACATCTCCACTTCGAGACCCGCTACATGGGTATGCCCATCAATCCGGCCGCCATCATAGACTTCGAGAACGGCGTCCCCCACAAGGATGTCTTCGCCTTCGACAAGAGCTCTGTCTCCAAGAGCGTCAGCTATGCTCCGCGTAAGAAGAGCACGCGAAAATACGCCTCGACCAAGAAGCGCCGCACACGCCGCTGACCCCCCAAGGGCCCCTGCACGACATCACCACAAAGCCTCACGACACTCATCCCTCGTGGGGCTTTGTGTCTCGGACATGGCTGTATCCGCCTCCATCCCCATAGCCAAGCATAAACCAATCCATACCAACCTATAATGAAAAACCTTCTGACAGCTCTTGCCCTTGCGGCGGCCGCCGGCACCATGCCCGCGGCGGCGCAGATGGACGGCTCGCTCGACCCCAAGTCGGTGGTGGCGGCCTGGAGCAACTCTTCGACATCGCCGAAGATTATCGACATCAACTTTACAGACACATCGTGGCCCGACACATGGGGCGACAGCGGCACAGCCATAAAGTGTCCCGAGTTCTCTACCGGGCGTTATGTCAACGCCATACTTCCTGTCCCCGCCCTCTCGTCGGACAACACCGACGTGACGTGGCCCGTTCTGTTCCACAACTGCATCTTTGCCAACAAGAACTCAAACAACGGCCAGGCCGCGGCCACAGCCGCCTTCTCGCGCCAGTTCTATGATGGACAGAAGGCCACCAACTACAACAACTGGACCGTCGCCGGCCACACCGCCTATCTCGAAGACAACATCGTGATGGGGGACAACGGCAAGCCCTTGCGCGGCGAGGCCGGATTTGTCCAGATGTGCCGCAATGCAGCCGAGGCCGGCGAGAGCCTCCACGGATGGATGGAGATAGACCATATCCCCTATGTGGAGCGCATCCAGTGGTCATGGTCGTCCACATCGTGGGGACGCGGCATCAAGTGTGACATCAAGATAGGCGACGGCCCCTGGAAGCCCCTCGTATGGATGGGTTCGGAGAAGCAGAAGCAGGGCTGGACCATATTCAGCGACCAGGGCTACTTCATGGAGAATGTCGTGGACGCAAGCGACGTCTCCATACGCTGGCGTGTATGGGACGGCGACGGCAAGGCCGGGTCGGCAGACCAGGTGCAGACCGCGCCCTTCGACTGGCAGGCTGTCGACCCCAGGGCAGAGCGCCAGGCCCCGCGCGTCCACAAGGTGCAGATATTCGGCTCGCCCGTCACAGCGGCCGATGCCGATAACGCCCGCGCCAACCAGGTGTCTGACCCCGGCGAGCTGACAGACCTCTCGAAGTTCGGCTTCACCGGCGACACCACCGAGCCCGAGCCCGACAAGGACGCCTCCGTGGTGCTCCTGACCGTCAACCCTGACGGCACCGCCGACCACTCTACAATCCAGGCCGCGATAGACGCCGTCCCCGCAGGCTCGAGAGGCATCATCTACATAGCCCCGGGTGTCTACAAGGAGAACATCTATGCAGGCACCAAGGAGGCTCATGACAAGTTTATCTCGCTTGTCGGAGCCGGACGCGACGCCACGATACTCACCTCGGATGTCTCGCGCGGAGGCAGCTCGAAGAACACTTATCTCGACTGTGCCGCACTCAACGTCTTCACCCCCCGCTTCTATGCCGAGGGCCTCACGATACAGAACACATCAGGCAACGTCGGCCAGGCCGAGGCTCTCTACACAGCCGCCGACGCCCATCTCTTCAACGACTGCCGTCTCTCGGGATTCCAGGACACATACAAGGCCAACGTAGGGGCGCGCGGCTACTTCAAGGGCTGTCTCGTGGAGGGCGGCACAGACTTTGTCTATGACGGCGGCCTCGAGTGGTTTGAAGACTGCGAGATACGCCAGCTCAAGGGCGGCAAGTATATCACTGCGCCTGCCGAGTCCGGTATGCCGATGACCAAGGCGCTCTATCCCGAGCTCGCCTCAGACATCTTCTATCCCGGCCTCTTCTTCCGCAACTGCCGCCTGACAGCCGAGGACGGCTATCCCGCCGCATCGTGCTATCTCGGCCGTCCCTGGAAGGAGACCGGCGGAGCCATGTTCATCAAGTGTACTCTCGGCTCGCACATCGCCCCCGAGGGCTGGGCCGCATGGAACGGCTCTGAGGCCAAGTCGTCGCTGATGGAATACCGCTCCATCAATCCCGACGGCTCTGCCGCCGACGTATCGCGCCGCGCATCGTTCTCGCGCCAGGCCACAGACACCGAGGCCGAGGCATACTTCACCCCCGAATTCCTCTTCGGCAAGTTCTCCAAGGTACCTTTCGACTTTGAGGCCATCCTCCGCGGAGCCGCCGCGCCCTGCAACTTCTCTGTCTCGCCCGTGGCCGTCACCTGGGAGAGCGACGAGAACGTCGCCGGATACATCGTCCTGATAGACGGGGCCTTCAAGGCCCTCGTATCCGAGCCCGCCTGGCATCTTGACGGCACCGACGCCGCCTCTGTCAGCGTCAAGTCTGTCTCGCGCCACGGCGTCACCTCCAAGGCTGTCCGCGCCACCGAGGCCACACGCACACCCGCATTCCCCACCGCCCAGGGCTTCGGCAAGTATGCCACCGGCGGCCGCGGGGGCAAGGTGGTCAAGGTGACATCGCTCGCCGACGACGGCTCGGAGGGCACCCTCCGCTGGGCCTTCGCACAGTATCCCGGCGAGCCCCTCACCATAGTCTTCGCTGTCTCGGGCCGCATAGACCTCGCCTCGGAGCTGCGCGTCAACCGTCCCGACTGGACCCTCGCCGGACAGACAGCTCCCGGCGACGGCATCCTCATAGCCCGCAACAAGGTGAACTTCGGCGGGTCTGAAAACTTCATCGTCCGCAACGTACGCTTCCGCTCAGGCCGTCTCGACAAGGCCGGCAACGTCCTCACAGACAACGCCTGCGGCGCCGAGAACTGCTCCAACTTCATCTTCGACCACTGCTCGTTCGGATGGTCTGTGGAGGAGAACATGAACACCGCCGACTCTCACTTCCTCACCGTTCAGTACAGCATTGTCCATGAGGGCCTCTACAACGCCGGACACTCCAAGGGCGCCCGCGGATACGGCTGCCAGTGGGGAGGCTCGCCCGCCACATACCACCACAACCTCCTGGCCCACAACAACTCGCGCTCTTGCCGATTCAACGGCGCCCGCGGCGAGGACAATGTGGTCTTCATCGAGTATGTCAACAACGTCAACTACAACTACGGCAAGAACAACTGTTACGGAGGCGAGAACACAGCCAACATCAGCGACTACAACGGTCTCAACTCGGCCCACGAGCTGTCTATTATACACATATCA
>JAIDJD010000116.1:0-9773 GCA_029052375.1 Duncaniella sp.
GTCCTTGATGGGTAGGGCGAGGCCGGGCATTCCGCTCATCTCCTCGGCGATGGTGATGGCGTGGGGGTTGATGGTGTGTATCAGCTTGTTGGCGAGGGTCAGGTAGGTGATGGCGTTGGTGTCCTGCGAGCCGTCGTAGTAGTCGCCATAGCTCCCGAAGGCCTGTCCGAGCCCGTGAGAGTAGTAGAGCATCGAGGTGACGCCGTCAAAGCGGAATCCGTCGAAGCGGAACTCCTGCAGCCAGTACTTGCAGTTGGAGAGCAGGAAGTTGATGACGTCGTTCTTGCCGTAGTCGAAGCAGAGCGAGTCCCACGCCGGGTGTTCGCGGCGGCTGTCGCCGTAGAAATACTGGTTGTACGAGCCGTCGAGCCTGCCGAGCCCTTCAGCCTCGTTCTTCACGGCGTGAGAGTGGACTATGTCCATGATGACGGCGATGCCTAGCTCGTGGGCGCGGTCTATCAGGCTCTTTAGCTCTTCGGGTGTGCCGAAGCGCGACGACGGGGCGTAGAAGCTGGAGACATGATAGCCGAACGAGCCATAGTAGGGATGCTCCTGTATGGCCATTATCTGTATGGCGTTGTAGCCGTCCTTGGCTATGCGGGGGAGTATCTTGTCGCGAAACTCCGTGTAGGTGCCCACGCCCTCGCGTTCCTGTGCCATGCCTATGTGGCACTCGTAGATGAGCAGGGGGCGTGTGTCGGGGCGGAATTTGCGTACTTTCCACTTGTATCCCTCGGGAGCCCACACCTGGGCCGAGAAGATGTGTGTGTTCTCGTCCTGCACGACGCGGGTGGCATAGGCGGGGATGCGCTCGCCCTGGCCGCCGTCCCAGCGCACGAGCATCTTGTAGAGGTCGCCGTGGCGGATGTCGCCCGGCTTGAGCTTTATCTCCCAGACGCCGTTGTCCTTGCGCTTGAGAGCATATTTCTTCATCTCTTTCCACTTGGAGAAATCGCCTGTGAGGGTGATGCCTGTGGCGTTGGGGGCCCACTCGCGGAACACCCACCCTGTCGGGGTCTGGTGGAGGCCGAAGTAGTTGTGGGCATTGGCGAAGGAGTCAAGCGAGCCTTCGGGGCCGCAGAGCTCGGCCTCCTTGCGGAGGTAGTCTTCATGGCGCCCTTCTATGGCCGGGGCATACGGTTCGAGCCAGGGATCATTCTTGAGGATGTTGAGAGTCTTTTTTTTCATATAGAATCGGTGATTATTGTCTTGTTGAGGTCAACAAATCGGGCGGACGCCAGTGTCCGCCGCGGCATCGGTCTCACAAACTTACTAAATACTTATGGCATAACCAAAATTATATTCAAAAAAAATGCGCGACGCTATGCTTTTGCAGGCTTTTGCAGGCCGTCGGCCCGGTGTGTCAGGAGGCTGTGTGCAATAAATGTTATAGTTAAAATGTTTGAAATATTGTAAATGTTGTGTTGCGGGGTGGTGTGGTGTATTATCAGTGTGTCAGGTTGTTATGATAGATTGTGGTGAGTTTGCATTAACATATTGTCTTTCGGTTGTCTCGGTATTTATAGTGTGGTTAACTTTGGTTAACTTTTGATGTTGCGGAAAGTGTTAATTTTTCGCTTATATTTTAACATTATGCACATTAAATGCAAAATAGGGTTTCAATCACGCTTTGTATATACAAGTATCCGCCTGTCAGCGAGTTGCATTTGGCCGGGTCGGGCGGAATGACTACCTTTGTATTGCCGGAAGGCTTTTAAGGGCTTCCGTACCTTTTGATCATTACCTCCCAAACTGACAATCCCCGATGAAAATCCGTTATATATTTACTGTGCTCACCCTTGTCGTCGCTATGCTTGTCCCCCTTGCGGGAGACGCGGAGCAGCCCGTGAGGAAACTCCCTGCCGCCCACGCCGACGCCGCTAGCCACTTTGCAGACAAGGGCTCTCTGATGCACGGCGCTTTGGCCAATGTGAGAATCAACTCGCCATTTGCCGATCTCGACAAGGAGCCCGCCAAGAGCGTCGGCCACGAGCTGGAAGACCTCGTGGCTGAGATGACTGATTTTGCGGCGTCGTTCCTCGGGACACGCTACAGGCTCGGTGCTTCGGGTCCCGGCCGCTTTGACTGCTCGGGTTTCACAAGCTACGTCTTCAAGAAATTCGGCTTTGCCATCAACCGCGACTCGCGCTCGCAGTACACCCAGGGCGAGAAGGTGGCCGATGGAGACCTCCGTCCCGGCGACCTGATGTTCTTCTCGAGCCGTTCGAGCGGCAAGGGCCGTGTGGGCCACGTAGGCATGGTGGTGGATGTCTATCCCGACGGCACCTGCAAGTTTATCCACGCCTCCACCAAGCATGGCGTTGTCTATCAGAAATTTCCCGACGGAGCCTATTACTCGCGCCACTATATCGGAGCCAAGCGTCTCATAGGCACAATGTAAGAGACGATAAGCAAGGTGGCCTACTTAATGCGTTATGAATCAAATGATTAATCGCAAAATCGGGGGGGGGTGATTTAAAAAGACAGTCAAATTTCGAGCTGTTGCGCATCGTGGCGATGTTCCTGGTGCTGATAGTCCATGCAGACTTTTTTTCGCTCGGCAGGCCCTCGCAAGAGGCCATGTCGGGCCATCCTTTTTCTTCGATGATGCGATATGTGGTGGAGTCTCTGGCGCTTGTCTGTGTCAATGTCTACATTATCATATCAGGCTATTTCGGCATTAAGCTGAAGACCAGGAGCATATTCAACTTTATCTTCCTCGTGGTCTTCTGGAGGGTTCTGATAAATCTGTTGTTCATGGCGGCCTCATGGGGCGGGTTCATGACGGTAGAAATCTCGGTCAAGAAATTCTTTTTGCTTTGTGTTCCCGGATATGATGACTGGTTTGTCTCGTCGTACATCCTGCTGCTCTTCTTCGCTCAGTTTCTCAACGCATATATCGAGAAATCTACCGCGCGGCGCCTCTGGGTCTTTGTCTTTGCTTACGAGGGCTTTCAGATTCTGTTTTCGTGGGTCTATCCTGTCTATTCGGTTTTTACTGCGGGATACTCGTTCCTCTCTCTTGCGGGCTTGTATATGCTCGGAGCCGCTATCCGCAAGACCGGGAAGGATATAGTCAGGAGGCCTCTCACATTGTATTTCGCTCTGTCTGTGGCTGTCGGTGTTGTGGTATACCTCTGCGGACGCTGTGACCTGCTCAGCCCCATATTCCCGCGTATGTTGGCTTGGTTCGAGGCTTACAACGGGCTTACTATTCTTCTGGCATCAACGTTGCTTTTCCTGGGATTCAGGCGCCTGTCGTTTTCAAGCCGGGCGGTCAATTATATAGCCGCCTCGTCGTTCGCTGTCTACCTCATGCATATGCATCCGCTCATGAGGTGCAGGTATTCCTATGTGTGCCGATATCTGTTCGAGAACTTCGGCACGTTCCAGTACATAGTGCTGATAAGCCTCTTCATAGCGGCGGTGTTTGCCGTGGCCGTGGCCGTCGACCTCGTGCGCAGGGCGTTGTGGGACAGGATATCCGGGAGTGCCTTTTTCGGCAGGCTCTCAGACAGGTGTGACGCATTGACAAGGGAGTGAGAGGCCGTGGCTGTCGGCCTGCGTCCAATGTTCAGCCTCCATGTCCTTGCAGCTTGGCTTTGCTGATGGTGACGAGCCAGACGCCGCAGAAGATGAGCATTACGGCGGCTATCTTTACGGGGGTGATGCGGTCGAGGCCCATGCAGATGCCGGCTATGGTGGCCACGATGGGCTGGACATAGTTGTACATACCCACCAGCGTCGGGCGCAGAGATTTCTGTCCTATCATTATGAATATGTAGGCCACGAATGTGGCGCAGACCACCACGTAGGCCACGCCCCAGATGTCGCGCGGGGTGAGGGCATCCCAGTCCATGGCGGCTATAGTGGGGAGCGATATGGGGATGATGGCGAGAGTGGCGAATGTGAACATCCACTTCATCAGCGTGAACACAGAATATTTCTGAATGAAGTTGCGGTAGAATGTCAGGTAGAGTGCATAGCTCACCTGTGCCGTGAGCACAAGCAGGTTGCCAAGCGTGGGGTTGTCGCCCTGCACGCTGCTGTGTGTGCCTCCGAGGACAAGCAGCAGGGCTCCGCATCCGCCCAGCAGGATGCCTCCGGCCTTTTTGAGAGTGATGGGCTCGCCAAGTATCAGCGCCGCGAGCACCATCACCCACAGTGGCATCGTGGTGGTGATGATAGAGGCGTCGCCCGGCGAGGTGAATCCTACGCCGAAGATATAGCATCCCTGGTTGCAGAGGATGCCGAGCATTCCTGCGCCGGCCAGGCGCAGGAGGTCGCGCGCAGGCACGTGCTCGCGCGGCATGAAGAGCGATACTGTCCAGAATAGGATGGCGGCGCCGGCCATGCGTGCGTCTGCCATTATGAGCGGGGCCACGGTGCCTGCGGCCATCACCATCTTTGCCACCGGTGCCATAAGTCCCCACATGGTGTTGGCGCCTACCATGGCCAGGTGGCCTTTGAGTTTGAATTCAGACATACAATAATTCGTTGTATATGCGGTTCTATATATATAAATGTGGCCTCCGCGGCCGCTTTCAGATTTTCAAGGCCGCAAAATTAACCAAAATAATCCATTTGTGCAATGACACTGCTCCGTGATGTCCTCGTGCCGCTTGCGCTCCCCGGCTTGCCCGAGGGGGTGCGTGCCTGGTACACCCGCCGCGGGCCTGAGGCGGCGCCTGGCGATCCATACAGCGGATTCAGCCTCTGCGGTTATACAGGCGACAGCCCGGCCCATGTGGACGGGTGCCGCGCCATGCTCTGCCGCGGCCTTGGCGTGTCGCCTTCAGACCTCGTGATGCCCCGCCAGACACATTCGGACAGGGTGGCTGTTGTCGGCGGTGGGCCTATGCCGTGCCTCGACGGGGTGGACGCCCTGGTGACAGACCGCCCGGGTATTGTGATAGGCGTCTCCACGGCCGACTGTGTCCCGGTCGTGCTCGCCGACCCTGCCGGACGGCGCATAGGCGTGGCCCATGCCGGATGGCGTGGCGCCCTCGGAGGGGTGGTGGAGCGCACGCTCGAGGCTATGGTCGGCTCCGGCTCGCGTCCTGAAGATGTTGTCGTCGCCTTCGGCCCTTCTATCTGCCAGAAATGCTTCGAGGTAGGCGAGGAGGTGGCCTCGCAGTTCCCGCCCGAGTTTGTAGACCGTTCCGGCTCCAGGCCTCATGTTAGCCTCCAGGGCTTCATTGCTTCGCGTCTGAGGGCCTATGGCGTGGCTGATAGCAATATAGCTTTGTTCTCTCCCGGTCTCTGCACCATGTGCCATCCTATGGAGTTTTTCTCGGCGAGGGTCTCGGGTGTGTCGTCGGGGAGAGTGGCTTTGCTGGCTTGTTTAGACGCTGTCTAAATAATAATATTTTTATTTCCGTATCCTGTACGATATTCAATAGTCAGTCTTTCAGGAATATAAGCAGGGGATGTTCCTTGCCGGGCAAGGTTGTCTCAGGGTGTTTGCGTTTGTAAATAATATGCTCATTCTCTGAATTTTACAATGATGTTTGGCGTGTTCCACGGCAGGGATGTTGTGTTGTGTGGGTAATATGCTGAAATTCAGATTGTTCTTGTGTTTTTTAATTATGCAAGCATTTTGCGATTTTGTTTTCTGAAAAATAATTTGGAAATTTGCAGACGTATTGCCCCATACCGCACTGCCGGCGCCCGGGCCGATACCATAAACCGATACCTCTCGAACAATCAGTTTTTCAGCAAGATTCCTGTCAATCGATGCAAAGCAAGTACTCACAGATGTGGGAGCAGTGTCTCGGCATAATCCGCGACATTATTCCCGCCGAACAATTCAGCTCGTGGTTCAGCCCGTTGTCCTTCGTAAGCTACGTAGACAACGAGCTCACTATCGCGTGTCCGTCTGAATTCTTCTCCGAGCAGCTTGACGAGCGCTATATGAGAGTGATGGGCATGGCGCTGAAGCGAGTGTTCAACGAGCGCGTCCAGCTCATCTACCAGTATCCTGTTGTGGCCGACGACCCCACCTCGAGTGTCAAGGTAGGTTCGACCCACCCGAGCCCCGTGGTCAAGCCCGCTCCCAACGCCTCGTCCAATCCCTTCAAGGAGAAGTGTTCGGACGAGATAGACTCGCAGCTCAAGCCCGACCTCACCTTCGAGAACTACTGCATCGGCGACTCCAACAAGGTGGCCGGCTCTATAGGCGAGGCCATAGCCAACGACCCCAGGATACAGACGTTCAACCCGCTGTTTATCTTCGGCCCCTGCGGAGTGGGCAAGACCCACCTGATACAGGCCATAGGCATACGCATCAAGGAGCACGACCCGCGTGCCCGCGTGCTCTATATCACAGCCCGTCTCTTCGAGAGCCAGTTCACCTCGGCCACGCAGAGAGGCAAGATCAATGAGTTCATCGCATTCTACCAGAGCATTGACACGCTCATCATAGATGACATCCAGGACCTCATAGGCAAGGACAAGACCCAGCGCACCTTCTTTCACATCTTCAACCATCTCAAGCAGAACAACAAGCAGCTGATAATGACATCGGACTGCCGTCCGTCCGAGATGGAGGGCATGGAGGAGCGACTGCTGTCGCGATTCAAGAGCGGCATGACGGCCCAGCTCGAGAAGCCTGACCTCAAGCTGCGCATCGAAGTGCTCCGCCGCAAGGCCCTGCACGACGGCGTTGTGCTCCCCGAGGATGTCATACAGTTCATCGCCGCCAACGTCACCGAGTCGATACGAGAGCTCGAGGGCGTCGTGGTCTCCCTCATGGCCCACGCCACCTTTATGAACAAGGAGATAAGCGTCGAGCTTGCCCGCCGTGTGCTGGCCAACTCGGTCAAGATGCACAAGCGCAACATCAACTTCGACACCGTGGCCAGGGAGGTGTGCGAGTTCTACAACATAGAGCAGAACCTGCTCTTTGCCAAGAGCCGCAAGCGCGAGGTGAGCGATGCCAGGCAGATGGTGATGTATCTTGTCAAGAAGCACACCAATATGCCCCTCAAGGCCATAGGCACAAAGCTCCAGCGCACCCATGCCACCGTCCTCTATGCCTGCCGCCAGATAGACGAGCGCATCCCTCTGGACAGGAAGCTCCAGGAGGAAGTGACGGCCATAGAGCAGCAGCTCATGAGCAAGTGACCTCCGCACGCTCCGACACTCCCCACCCCGCACAGAAACTTATACGCAAAGCCCCGTGATGGAATCCATCACGGGGCTTTGACGCTTTGCGGGATGCGCCTTTGTCCCTGTCTCTCAGGGGCGGGCGCCTTCTTTTTCCTCTTCTTCGGTCTTGGCGTCGGCCTTCTCCTGCTTTTTTCTGAGCCAGGGGCGGAGGAACGAGAACACATTGTCGAAGTCGCGCTTGAACACCACGCCTATGCCCTGTGTGGTGAGGGCGCTCTTAAGATAGTAGTTCTGGTCGTTGTAGCGGTTGTAGGCCTTGAGCTGTATGGTGCCGGCGCGGTTGAGCAGGTAGCGGATGTCAAAGTCGCCTATGAAGCTGTTGTTGTTGAGGCTCTTGTCGCGATATCCGAAGTTGCCGTTGAAGAGCAGGCGGTTGTCCAGCAGCTGTGACGAGAGCGCCAGGTCTACCTCCACGTCAGAGAAGTCTCCCTTGCTGCTTCGGATGGCCGGGGCGATGTTCCAGGCATCGCTGAGGGCGCCGAGCATCGAGCCGAGCTGTGACGAGAGCGTCGACGAGGCCACGGATACAAGCTCGTTGCCGTGTGTGGCGGCCATATACTCGGGCGTGTAGAAGCGGTTGAGAGCCAGCAGGTAGATGATTTGCTGGCCCATCATCTCGTCTGTCGATATTATGGAGCGCACCTTGCGGTCGATGTCCGAGGTGAGGGTGGGGAACTCCAGGTCGTAGCCTATCTCGGGGCTGCGCATATCGCCCGTTATCCTCATCAGCGCGTTCAGCTTCACGTTGGTGCGGTTCAGCTCGGGGTCGGACTTGAACGACTCGTCGAGGTCGGTGAGGTTGGCATTGACAGGGTATGCGGCAGTTATGTCGAGCCGTGCGGCATAAGGGTCGCCTGAAAAGCGTATGCGGCTGCCCTCGCGGATGTTGAAGTCCTTGATGATGATGTCCTGGAGAGTGAATGTATATGTGCCCTTGTCGAGGGTATAGTCTCCGCGCATCTCCAGCTCGCCCTGCGAGTCGTAGGTCATGCCGAGGTGTCCCGAGCCGTTGGCTACAATCTTGTCTCCGCCCACGGGGTCCATTATCAGGTTGAGCGTGGCTGTCGGGGCGATGTCCACCTCGAAGTCGAGCTTGTACTCTGTAGGGGGGCCTGTCTCGGCCCTTCCGGCGCGGGCGCGCAGCTCGCGCACCTCCCGTGGGGTGGGGTCGAGGGCCGCTATCGAGTCTTTGCGGGCCTTGTCGCGGTCGCGGAAGGTGATGAAGTCATAGTCTACCGATTCGCGGGTGTCGTCGAGCACGAAGGTGAATGTCGACTTGGGTTCGGTGCGCATATTCACGCCTATGTCTATCCTGCCCGGGACGCCCTCCACCGTGGCGCCTCCGCGTCCGAAGATGCGTCCGTACCAAGGGTCAGACGCCTTTTCGCGCGGGATGTCGTAGACCAGCAGATTGTCTGCGCCGCTGATCTCGAACTTGAATGTGGGGTCGTGGAAATACCGGTGGCGGAGGCGTCCGGATATCCTTGCTGTGTGGCCGTAGCGGTCTCTTAGCGTCACGTCGCGGAAGGCTATGAGCCCTGGGCTGAAGGCGACGCTGTCCGTCAGGCTGTATGTACAGTCGGTGAAGCCGAGAGTGAGGTTGAAGTTGTCTGCATAGACCTTGCCCTCGAGGTCGATGTCCTTGAATGTGCCCCAGAGATGGGCGTCGCCGCTCACCTCGCCTCCCACGCGTGTGGCGAAGGCCGCCATGAAGGGCTGCAGGAATGAGGTCGGCGCCCTGTCGGCGCGGAAGCGGAAGTCGAGCTCCTCGGTCATCGGCTTGATGAATCCGTTTATCTTGGTCAGCCTCTGCTCCTTGCCGGCTATGTCGGCGTCTATGGTGATTTTCTTTGCGGCGTTGTCCCAAGCCGAGACTATGTCGGCGTCGCCCATCACGCAATGGTTGTACGAGATGCCGTCGACATGGAGCCTTGGTGTGTAGAGCACCGGTTCGGGCGAGAGCAGGCCGTCGGCATAGACTTTCCCGGTGGCTGTGCCTCCGAAGATCACGGCCTCGCCTATGGCGAGTGTCTCGAAGAGGTAGTCGAGGTCGAAGTGGTCGAGGTCTATGGTCACCCGGCTCAGCGAGTCGGGCGAGGCCGTGCCGTCTATGGCCACATACTGGCCGGGGCGCGACACCTTGAATCCCTCGATGTCTATCTGCTTTGGCCTCACGCCAATATGTGCGCGCCCGACATCCCAGACCGTGTCGTTGAAGACGAGCTCTGTGGGGTGTATAGACACATCTGTGAGCAGTCTGGATGAGGCCTGGCGGCTGTTGTCGCCCTGCTCCTCGCGGCTGAATCTCACGCCGAGGTCAAAGTCGCCGTGGAAGTCGCTGGCGCGATCTATCTTCCACCTCGCGCGGGCGGCGAGCGAGTCTGTGTGTCCCTGCGTCAGCAGTCCGATGTCCATAGGGCCGTTCTTGGTGGGGAATCTCGACGCCGCCCTGAGCGTGAGGCTCTGTCCCGGGCCGGTGGCGTCGAGAGCGAGGGTGGTGTTCTCTATCAGCTTGTTCTTCTGCTTGAGATACGGGGCGTCGAGGCGCAGGCTCACGGCGCCGCCGTTTGTCGATGCCCTCAGCGTGATGGGGTGTATCACCT
>JAIDJD010000116.1:9783-12988 GCA_029052375.1 Duncaniella sp.
CGGCCGGACGCCGGCTCTCAAGAGATATGGCGCCGGCCTCGAGTGAGCCGAGACGCTCAGAGGAGAGCCGTATGTCGCTCACGGTGGCCCATCCGTCCAGGTCGTCGGCATTGCGCCCCGTCATCCTGAGGTTGAGCGATGCCGAGACGGATGTCCCGGCCAGGGGGCCTGATGTCAGGAAGGGCGAGAGGTCGGCGTTGCGTATCTCGGCAAACCCTTCTGTAGCGGGATGCTCGCCCCCGAGGTCGTGGCCGCCGAGGAATGTGAAGTCGAGATGCGGCGAGGACGACTCGGCCTGCACCTCGATGTGCTCGGGCGAGATGCGGGCCTCGGCCGAGATGTCTGTGTAGGGTGTGCCCTTGAATACTATGCGGTCTGCGAAGAGCTCGCCCAGCCCGGTGGCTTTCTTGCCCGAGAGGCTCAGGCGGGCGTTGGCGCGCAGGCTGACGTCTGTCAGGTGGGCCAGGGATGGATGCAGCCTTGACGGGTCTATATCCATAAGGTCTGCGCTCGCGTCTATCTCTGCCGTGCCCTTGCGCGGCATGGAGAGTGTGCCTCTGAGGTCGATGTCGCCGCAGTCGGTCACTATAGAGCCGTCGGCGGTGATTCGCGAGGCTGTGCCCTCTGCCGAGGCCATCAGATTGACCTCGCCGAGATTTGCGAGCAGGGCCAGGTCTCTCTCTGCAAGCCTGCGCAGGCGGGGGCTTGCAGAGCCTATGAGCTTGAGGGCCGTGGGCGCGTAGAGCACTACGTTGAGCCTCGGGATGTCGTAGCGGAGCGAGTCGGCGCCGCCGCCGAGCCCCTCGACCTTTCCGTGCATCGAGACGAACGTGTCGCCGTCTCTGGTCTGGGCCGACAGGCGCCTGACATCTATCAATCCGGGCGAGGCGTCGGCCTCTATCTCCAGGTCTATGATGTCCTCGGCCATCATACCCTCGGGGAGTATGGGGCGCAGGTCCGAGAGTGCCACGCGGGTGTCCGGCATGGTAGAGACAGAGGCTGCGGCCCTGCGGAGGTCAAACCCGGGCGCGAGGGGCGAGGGGGTCATCTCTATGGTCGCGAGAGCTATGCGCGAGGCCGGGAGCTCTATCACGGGGTCGGCCAGGACTATGTGTGTCCTGTCCATGTCGAGAAGGCCCTGGAAGAGCGTCAGCGTCAGGCCCGAGCGTTCTTCGGCGGCCAGGCGCTTGATGTCTGCCTGTATACGGCTGTCAGATATCACCGGGGCGCGCAGGTCTGCCCTGAGGTGGACGAGCCTTATGTGGCCCGGGTCGAAGCGCCCTTCGCCCGCGGCGGGGGCATCGAGGATGTCGTAGCTGAACGACGAGCGCCTCACCACCACCATGCTGACGGCGAGGTCAAACTTAGAGGGCCCTTTCTTCTCCTTTTTTTTGAAGCGTTCGAGTATGGGGGCGATGTTGAGCGGGGCGTCCTTTGAAGCGCGGTTCAGGCGCAGGTCTACGTCGAGGAGCTCGGCATAGGTTATCACAGGGCGCTGTGTCCAGAGCGTCTCGATGATGCTGACGCCTGCGCCGACATGGCCGGCAGAGAGTATGGTGTCTGAGGGGGATGCCTTGACGCAGACATCGCGGAGCACCACGCGGTTGAACAGCGCGAACTCTACCCCGCCTATGCTGACCTCCGTGCCGAGCAGTCCGGTCAGCTCTTCAGAGGCTGTCCGGGCTATGCGGGCGCGGGTCGAGTCGAAGGCGAGGGCCACGTAGAGAACCACCGGGAGTGCCATAGGCACCACCACGGCGGTCACAAGAAGGGCTCGCAGTATGCGTAATAGATTGCTCACCGCTCGGTCACACTCTATTGAGAGCCAGGGGCAGGGACGGGGGTCAGAGGTGGGCCGACACGGCACGGTCGAGGTCTTCGACCGAGAGCACACGCTCTACCAGCTCGCCCTGGCGGTTGATGACAAAGGTGGTGGGCACCACGGTGACGTTGTAGTTGCGCAGGTTCTCGCCTCCGGTGGCGAGGTTGTTGATGACAGTCACCCATGGCAGGTTGCGTGCGGCCTGCTTCCAGATGTAGTCGTTTGTGTCTGTCGATACCTGGTAGATTTCAAATCCGCGGTCCTTATACTTGCTGTATAGACGGTTGAGCTCGACGTTGAAGGCGGGCGACCACTCGGCGGCATAGGACGTGAAGCTGAGCAGGACCACCTTGCCGCCGGCGGAGATGTCGAGCAGAGACTGCTCCTTGCCATCGGGGTCGAAGAGCTTGATGTCGAAGGCTCCGATGGTCTTGGCCTCTACCGAGGCGGGGAGCTTGCGCTGGCGGTTGGCCATGAAGAGGCCGGTGAGGTAGTTGGTGCGGGGGTCGTTGGGCCTGCGCTCGTTGAAGGCATTGGCCACGGCGCCTATGTAGCGGTTGTCTATCTTGGCGGCGGGGTTGAAGAGGGGGCGTCCGTCTATCGACTTGCTGACGATATAGTAGGCCACGATGCCAGAGGGGTCCTTGAGAATCAGCTGGCCGAGCTGGCGCTTGACATCGGCGTCGGCGAGGAGACCCTGGAGGCCGAGGCGGGCCTGCGATGCGTTGAGCAGCGAGTCAACCTGGGCGAGTGTCTCGGCCTGGGCCGAGCCTGAGAGGCTGTGGTTGCGTCCGAGGTCGGGCAGGGAGGCCTCGACAGAGACGGTCTCGATAGAGTCGATGGGGAAGTAGAGCGAGCTCTCGCCTACGCGCAGACGGTAGATGTCGGGAAATTCCTGAGCGTCGTGTGCATACTTGAAGTCGCCGCTCTTCGAGGGACGTATGGTGTCTATGGTGTACCAGTAGCCCTGGTTGTGCCCTTCGAGCACTACGGCTGTGGTGTCTGACGCACCTTCGATATGGCCCTTCACCTGCCACTTAGAGCCTGAACCCGAGCAGGAACCGAGAGCGAGAGCGGCCGCCATGGCCAGTGCGGCACAGCCGGAAGAGAGGAGGAAGGAAGTGTATTTTGCTGCCATTTCTGGATTTGATTGATTTGCAGAGAGGATGAACCTTAATATATTAATGTGCAAAGTTAGCGAAAATAGTTCTATTCTACAACCTTTGAGAATATCTTATCGGCTTTTGCACCCCGATAGAATATAGATAGAACAACCCCGCATTATTGGTGAGGATTTAATGTGTCAAATGCTCTTGTATCAATGATTTTTACAACATGAAAAAGCATTGTAAGGCCATACAATACTGTAGATTGGTGTATTGA
>JAIDJD010000117.1 GCA_029052375.1 Duncaniella sp.
CTGTCAGACCAAAGCCGCGGAGACCGGTTATCGATCCCGGTATGCGTCAGGCCCGGCATCCCTCGCCGACGAGGGCCGTTATGGCAATCGTCGGAGAGGGATGCCGGGTGCTGTTTTGCTGAGAGGGCTGATGTCGGGCGGGATGCGCTCACTCGGAGACAACGGTGCGGTGTTCGCACTTCAGGACCCTTGCCGGGAATTGCTCTACGAGGCTCATGTTGTGTGTGGCCATCACCACGGCTGTCCCGGCCGAGGCTATGGCGTGGAGATATTCGGCTATGCTCTCTCCGGTGGCGGGGTCGAGGTTGCCTGTCGGCTCGTCGGCCAGAATGACGGGAGGGCGGTTGAGCAGGGCTCTCGCAATCACGAGCCTCTGCTGCTCGCCGCCCGAGAGCTCGTGGGGCATCTTGTAGTTCTTGTTGAGCATACCTACGCCTCTCAACACCTCCTCGACACGTTCCTTTATCGCCGCCTCGTCTTTCCAGCCGGTGGCGCACAGCACAAAGCGCAGGTTCTCCTCGGCGGTGCGGTCGGAGAGGAGCCGGAAGTCCTGGAAGACTATGCCGAGATTGCGCCTCAGGTATGGCACCTGGCTTTTCTTTATGGTGTTGAGGTCGTAGTCCAGCACGCGCGCGCTGCCGGAGGCTATCGGTATCTCGGCGTATATAGACTTCAGCAGGCTCGATTTGCCGCTGCCCACCCTGCCTATCAGGTAGACAAACTCGCCTGGCTCCACCTTGAGGGTGGCGTGTTTCAGTGCTATGAGTGTGCCGCGGCACAGCTGGACATCCTGATAGTCGATGACGGGTGATGACGATGGCATGGCGGGGGTGTGGTTGTTGGTGGTTGCGGAGAGGGGCTTCAGTTGCCCATCTCTGAGAGGAACTTTATGTGGGCGAGTCTTATCTCATCCTCGGCAAAGTCGTCGCCGAGTTCTTTGTAGGCCTTGTTGAGGTCGTCTGTCTCGCACTCCTTGAAGTAGTCGAAGAGGTCTTCCTGAGAGTCTTCGTCTATGATGTCGTTTATATAATAGTCGATGTTTATCTTGGTGCCGTTGTAGACTATCGCCTCGATGTCGTCGAGCAGCTCGCCGTATTCCAGACCCTTGGCCTTGGCTATTTCGGGCAGTGGTATCTTGCGGTCTATGAGCTTGATGATGAATTGCTTGGTCGAGTTCTTGTCGGGAATCACGCGCACCTTCATGTCCTCGGGACGGTCTATCTCGTTCTCCTCCACGTGGCGGCGGATGACGTCTACGAACTCCTGTCCGTATCGCTTGGCCTTGCCCTGGCCAACGCCCGGGAGATTGGAGAGCTCGTCGAGAGACACCGGATAGGTGGTGGCCATCGCCTCGAGCGAGGGATCCTGGAATATCACATAAGGGGGCAGGTCGAGGTGCTTGGCCAACTTCTTGCGCAGGTCCTTGAGGATGCTGAACAGCTCGGGGTCTGCCGCTCCTGAAGAGGCGTTCTTGGACAGGTCCGGCTCGGCTTCCTCGGAGTAGTCCGAGTCTTCCACTACCTTGAAAGACTCAGGTTTCCTGAGAAATTTCTTGCCTTTGGCTGTCACTTTCAGCAGGCCGTAATTCTCGATATCGCGTTCCAGGTAGCCTGTCTGGACTGCCTGGCGGATGACGGCGCTGATGAGCTTGTCGTCCGCGCCGCTGTCGCAGCCGAAGACTTCGAGCTCGTCATGCCCGTATTGGCGCACTGTTGCCGTGGAGTGTCCGAGGAGGACATCCGCGACATACTCGGCCTTGAACTTTTCCTTGAGTGCGATGACGGTCTCTATCACCGCGCATAAATCATCTTTCGCTTCCACTTTTTTCTTGGGATTAAGACAATTGTCACAATTCTGACAGTTTCCTGCCTCGTACTGTTCGCCGAAGTAGGAAAGCAGTGTGCGGCGTCTGCACGAGCCGGACTCGGCATAGCCTTGGGTTTCTTGCAATAGCTGGCGTCCGATTTCCTGTTCGGCCACCGGTTTTCCCTGCATGAATTTCTCCATTTTCTGCAGGTCCTTGAGCGAGTAGAACGTGATGCAGATGCCTTCGCCTCCATCGCGTCCGGCTCTTCCTGTCTCCTGATAGTAGCCCTCGAGGCTCTTGGGTATGTCGTAGTGTATCACAAACCTTACATCGGGCTTGTCGATGCCCATGCCGAAGGCTATGGTGGCCACTATCACGTCTGCCTCTTCGTGCAGGAAGGCGTCCTGGTTGGCGCTGCGCGTGGCCGGGTCCATTCCGGCATGATAGGGGAGTGCCTTGATGCCGTTGACCCTGAGCAGTTCGGCAAGCTCTTCCACACGCTTGCGGCTGAGACAGTATATGATGCCTGACTTGCCGGGATGGGTGCGTATGAACTTGATGACTTCCTTGTCGGCCTGCTGGCTCTTGGGCCTGATTTCGTAATAGAGGTTCTCGCGGTTGAACGAGGATTTGAACACTACGGCGTCCGTCATTCCGAGGTTCTTCTGTATGTCGTGCTGGACCTTAGGGGTCGCCGTGGCCGTCAGGGCTATCACCGGACGCACGTTGATGACGTTGATCAGCGGGCGTATGTTGCGGTATTCCGGACGGAAGTCGTGGCCCCACTCCGAGATGCAGTGGGCCTCGTCTACGGCATAGAACGATATCGGCACCGAGCGCAGGAAGTCTATGTTCTCTTCCTTTGTCAGCTGTTCCGGCGCCACATACAGAAGTTTGGTCCGCCCGTCCTTGATGTCCGTCTTCACAGCCTCGATGGCGCTCTTGGATAGCGACGAGTTGAGGAAGTGTGCCACGTGGTCTGTCTCGCTGTAGTGGCGTATGGCGTCCACCTGGTTTTTCATCAGCGCTATCAGAGGCGATATCACTATGGCCGTGCCTTCCAACAGCAGAGCCGGCAGTTGATAGCACAGGGATTTTCCTCCTCCTGTGGGCATCAGCACAAAGACATCCTTGCCGTCCATTAGGCTTGAGATGATGGCTTCTTGCTGACCTTTGAAGGAGTCAAACCCAAAGTGGGTCTTCAAGGCTTGGAGCAGTTGGTGGTCCATGGTGATTGAATGGGGGAATTTAGGGCTGGTTGGGGAGGGATGGCTTGGACTTTAGGATATGGGCGGTGTCGTGTTTGAGGACAGGGCCCGGCTCAGCCCCGTACGAGGGGTCAGGCCGGCGTTCGCAGGGGCAGGAGAGAGCCCGGTTGTGTCGGAGAGATTTATACCGCGGTGCAGAGTGGGGCTGTCAGCCTATATAGGCTTTCTTCACCTTCTCCTCGGCATACTCGAGGGTTATGGTCAGTTGGCTGATGTCTTTCGAGGGGGTCTCGAACATCGGGTCTATCATGATGGTCTCGACGATGGTGCGGAGGCCGCGGGCGCCGAGCTTGTACTCGATGGCCTTGTCGACTATGAACTCAAGAGCGTCGGCGTCGAAGGTCAGCTCCACGCCGTCCATCTTGAACAGCTTCTTGTACTGGCGTATGATGGCGTTCTTGGGCTCTGTGAGCACCTTGAGCAATGCGTCTCTGTCGAGGGGGTCGAGGTGGACCAGCACGGGCAGTCGGCCTATGATTTCAGGTATAAGGCCGAACGACTTGAGGTCCTGCGGGGCCACATACTGGAGATAGTTGTCCTTGTCCACCTTGGTGCGCGTGTTCTGGCCTGTGAAGCCGACGACGTGGGTGTTCAGGCGGTGGGCAATCTTGCGCTCGATGCCGTCAAAGGCACCTCCGCAGATAAAGAGTATGTTCTTTGTGTCTACGTCTATCATCTTCTGCTCGGGGTGCTTGCGTCCACCGTTCGGCGGCACGTTGACCACCGAGCCCTCGAGGAGCTTCAGCAGTCCCTGCTGCACGCCTTCGCCGGAGACGTCGCGGGTTATGGAGGGGTTGTCTCCCTTGCGCGCTATCTTGTCTATCTCGTCGATGAAGACTATGCCGCGCTCGGCCTTCTTTACGTCGTAGTCCGAGGCCTGGAGCAGGCGCACGAGCAGGCTCTCGATATCCTCGCCGACATATCCGGCCTCTGTAAGGACCGTGGCGTCCACTATGGCGAAGGGGACGTCGAGCTGTCGCGCGATGGTCTTGGCCAGGAGGGTCTTGCCCGTTCCTGTGGGGCCTACCATTATTATGTTGCTCTTTTCGATGTCTACATCGTCTTCGGTCTGGGCGAGGCGCTTGTAGTGGTTGTAGACGGCTACGGAGAGATATTTCTTGGCGTCGTCCTGTCCGATGACATACTGGTCGAGGAAGGCGCGTATCTCCGCCGGTGTGGGGAGCTTCTTGCCGGCAAAGTCTTCATCTTTGCTCAGCTTCTCCTTGGCGGCCTTGTCTGTGCCGTCCTGTTCGCCGAGATAATCCTTTATCATGCCCTCTATCTGGCCGACACACTCGCTGCAGATGTAGCTGTCGCCGAGGGGAGAGGGCACAAGGATGTCGCGGTAGGAGGGCTCTTTGCCGCAGAAGGAGCACCTTACATTGCCGTTGTCTTTGTTCTTCTTTGCCATTTCATTTTGATTTCCGCTTGGATGCACCTCTCTGTAGAGGGGATGCAGGCGGGACGCGGTTGTTGTTCTTAGTGTGGGCCGACCGCAATCGCGGCGTGCAAAGACGCCACTTTTCACGGCTCTTGCACGCAGGCCTTCCGGCCATCTCCACGCACCGCCGCGGAATATTGGTTGTGGTTGGTGATTATTTCTTGTTGGGGAGCAGGATATTGTCTATCATGCCATAGTCCTTAGCTTCCTGGGCTGTCATCCAGTAGTCGCGGTCGGCGTCAGCTTCGATCTTCTCGATAGACATACCCGAGTGCTCGGCGATGATTTTGTACAGCTCGGCCTTGTACTTGAGTATCTCGCGGGCTGTTATCTCGATGTCCGAGGCCTGGCCCTGGGCGCCTCCCATGGGCTGGTGGATCATCACGCGCGAGTGGGGCAGGGCGTAGCGCTTGCCGTTGGCGCCGGCCACGAGGAGCACGGCGGCCATTGAGGCGGCCATGCCGATACAGATGGTGGAGACGTCGCTCTTGATGTGCTGCATGGTGTCGTAGAGGCCGAGGCCGGCTATCACAGAGCCGCCGGGAGAGTTGAGGTAGATGCTCACGTCCTTGCCGGGGTCAACTGAGTCGAGATACAGCAGCTGGCCCTGGACCACGGTGGCTGTGTAGTCGTTGACGTCAGTGCTGAGGAATATGATGCGGTCCATCATAAGGCGCGAGAACACATCCATCTGGGCCACGTTGAGCTGGCGCTCCTCGATGATGGTAGGGGAGATGTAGGATGAGGTTATCTGCTGGTTGGAAGCCGCTGTATACTGGTCGAGCGCAAGGCCGTTCATGCCAAGGTGATGCACTGCGAATTTTCTGAAATCACTGTTCATATATCTGGTGATTGTTTGGGTGTTTTTTGTCTTGTGTATTGTTTTCGTAGTGTAAAATTACAAAATTTTCGGCAAACTGCCAAACAGCGAAAAAGAAAAAAAGAGCTCCGCGAAAGACCATGACGCTCTGGAGGGCCCTGGCGGGGTCTGGATAAAAGCCTGCATAAGAAAAATCCACACCTTTGAGTCCAAAAGTTCAAAGGTGTGGATTATATGATGAACAAAAAAGCGGTCAGTCTGCCTGGAGGTCTGTGCGGCGTCGCAGCTTTACAA
>JAIDJD010000118.1 GCA_029052375.1 Duncaniella sp.
GGATAAGGTGTTTCGCCAAACGCAAAAGCTTCTACTCATGGGGATGATGTCCGGGACGATAGAGATCAACGGCCTGCGCCTCATGGCCCGCCACGGCGTCATGGCCCAGGAGCGCGCCGTGGGCAATATATTCGAGGTCTCTGTCCACCTGCGCTATCCCATAGCCGTGGCCATGGAGCATGACACCCTCGGAGACACTGTCAACTATGCCGAGGTCGTGGAGATAATCCGCGAGGTGATGTCCGTGCCGTCGCTCCTGCTCGAGAATGTGGTATGGCGCATACGCGAGGCCATACTCTCGCGCTACCCGGCGATAGAGGGGGGCATGATACGCCTGGCCAAGCTCACACCGCCCATCCCGGCCGAAATGAAAGACGTGGCCGTCAGGGTCGAGTGGTGAGGTTTTGGGGTTTAAGGTTTAGGGCCTTACGGCCTCCGGTTTAAAGTTTAAGATACGGCAGGAGGCCGTTTTGATTTTTAAACTTCGCCTTAGCCTTAATTGTTTTTGAAAGGGTGGTTCGGTTCCAGGCCCTGCAGACCGTAAGGCCTTGCTGAACTTTAAACCAAGAGAACAGCTTCTAAACTTTAAACCACATAGCAAAGCTCTTAAACTTTAAACCAAAAGAATAGCTTCTAAACTTTAAACCACATAGCGAAGCTCTTAAACTTTAAACCACAGAGCGAAGCTCTTAAACTTTCAACTCCAATGAAAACTACTCCTATACTTCTCCTTACAGGCTATCTCGGCAGCGGCAAGACCACACTTGTCAACCATATACTCTCCAACGGACGCGGCATCAAGTTTGCCGTCATCGTCAACGACATAGGCGAGGTCAACATCGACGCAGACCTCATAGAGCGGGGAGGAGTGGTAGACTCCAAGGACGACAGCCTTGTAGCCCTCTCCAACGGATGCATTTGCTGTACGCTCAAGATGGACCTCGTCAAGCAGATAGACGACATCCTGGCCATGGACCGCTTTGACTACATCGTCATCGAGGCCTCAGGCATCTGCGAGCCCGCACCCATCGCCCAGACCATCTGTTCGATACCCCAGCTCGGTCCCGCCGCCCTCAAGAACGGACTGCCACGCCTCGACTGCATCGTCACCGTGGTGGACGCCCTGCGCCTCAGGGATGAGTTTGGATGCGGCGAGGAGCTCAGGCGCGACAACCTCGACGAGGAGGATATAGAGAATCTGATAATCCAGCAGATGGAATTCTGCAACATCATCATACTCAACAAGGTGTCTGAGGTGACCGCCGAGGAGCGCAGGTTGATAGAGGCCACTGTCCGCGCCATACAGCCCAAGGCCCGCATCATCCCCTGCGACTACTGCGGCGTAGACCTCTCCGAGATTATCGGTACAGGGATGTTCGATTTCGGCTCTGTGGCCACCTCGGCCTCGTGGATACGCGAGCTCGACCGCGACAACAGCGAGATAGCCCTCGAGGAGGAGCTCTTCCACAAGCATCATCACGAGCACGAGCATCACCACCACCACGGACATGAGCATGAACACGAACACGAACATGAAGAGCACGGACACCACCGCCATCATGACCATGACCACGGGCATGACGAGCACTGCCACACCCACGAGGGCGGCGAGTGTACCTGCGGTTGCGGACACCACCATCACCACCACCACGGCGAGGGCGAGGCCGAGGAGTATGGCATAGGCACCTTTGTCTACTATCGCCGTCCCGCCTTTGACCTCAACAAGTTCGACTACCTGTGCGCCTCGGGTTGGCCCAAGGAGGTGATACGCTGCAAGGGCGTGTGCTACTTCTCTTCCAATCCCGACATGAGCTATCTCTTCGAGACCGCCGGACGCCAGAAGACGCTCCGCGAGGCGGGCCTCTGGTATGCCACAGCCCCCGAGGAGGAGTTCAGCCAGTTGCTCGAGCAAGACCCGGCCCTGATGAAAGACTGGGACGAGGACTACGGAGACCGCATGGTCAAGCTCGTGTTTATCGGACGCGGCATGGACCGCAAGGCTATCATTGACGCGCTTGACGCCTGCCTTGCCCGATGAGACCGTATCTGCTCGTAGACGGACTGACAAAGAGCTATGGCGAC
>JAIDJD010000119.1:0-318 GCA_029052375.1 Duncaniella sp.
GTCCACTACCCCACCCTGCACAGCCTGGCACTCGTGGCGTGCCGTGTGGCCATAGTGGCCTCGACGGTACACCTCATCAACCGATTCATCATAGCCGTCTACGAGCTGATAGAGCACAACGCGACCGGAAGGGCCACTTCGCTCAAAGGCATACGCCAGATGCTGCAGATAATAGTCACCTGCATCGGCGTCATAATAGTGATATCCATCCTGGCCCAGAAAGACCCGCTGACGATAATCACAGGCCTTGGCGCTGAGGCCACGGTGATGATGCTGGTGTTAAAAGACTCGATAATGGGTGTGGTGGCAGGCGTCCAG
>JAIDJD010000119.1:328-5165 GCA_029052375.1 Duncaniella sp.
TGCCCGCCCGCAACATCAACGGCGTGGTGCTCGAGGTCGGCCTCATAGCCGTCAAGGTCCAGAACTTCGACAACACGATAGTGACTGTCCCCCCATACTCCCTGCTCAGCGAGTCGTTCCAGAACTGGCGCGGCATGACAGACTCGGGAGGCCGCAGAATAAACCGCTCTGTGACCATCGACATCAACTCTATCGCGTTCATGACAGAGGAGAGCGTCGCCGCTCTGAGAGAAGAGCCCTGGTGGACAGACACCCTCGACGAGACCCCGCACCACGTCAACCTCACCGTATTCCGCCGCTATCTCGAACACTATCTCGACACCCTGCCCGAGCGCAACAAGGCCCCGCAGATGACGTGCATGGTGCGCGAGCTCGCGCCTACGCCGCAGGGTGTGCCCGTGGACATATATTTCTTCACAGACACAACGGCCTGGATTGCCTACGAAGGCATCCAGGCCAAGGTGATGGACCATATATTCGCGTCTGTCGGACGCTTCGGACTCAGAATCTACCAGGCACCCTCTGGCCTCGACCTCGCGAGCGCCGCAGGGAGCCTGGGCCGTTGATCAGACGCCGGGATTGAATCCGGCGGCGTCTATCGCAGAGTCCGGGCGCGACATATCGCGCGAGAAAGCAAAGAGATAGCGCACCAGTCCGGAGAGGTAGATATGCGCCTCGACAGGCGTCAGCGACCCTGTGCTGGGAGCCTCTGGGCGCTTCTTGGCCTCGATGAGCGCGCCGAGGGCACCCGAGGCAAACTCGCGCGCCTCGGCAAACCGCCCGGCACGCACATAGGCCATAGAGAGCGAATAGATGAGCGCCGGATAGCAGTAAAACCGCTCGGGGCTCTCCTCCATGGCCAGCCTGCCCACGGCGATGGCCTCGTCGTACATCTCGTTGGCAAAGAATATCTCGCACGCCAGCGAACGGGTGTAGACCGAGCGGTCTCCGTTCTCGAGACAGAATCCGATGAGCGAGGCCGCAAGGCTACCCTTGCCCTCGACATACTCGCGCAGAGCCCAGTCGTGGACAGTCATGGTCTCCTCTACGCGCGCGGCACACTCGCGCAGGCGCGCCAGGCCGTCCGTGGGCGAGATGGTGATGAGCATCCCGAGGGCCGGACGGCTCACGGGATGGGTGTCCATATAGAGCTTTATCTTGTCCACGGCCTCGGAGTTGCGCCCGAGCTCGACCAGCGAGCCGACAAGCACGCTGAGGTCTGTATCGTTGGCCTCGGGATAGGCCAGAAGGGGCGTCATCAGCTCCGAGACAGTCTCGAAGTCGCGGCCGAGGGCATAGAGAGCCATCCCCTTGATGCGCGACGCCTCGGGCGAGGCGGGCGAGATAGCCATGGCATACTCGGCCGACGAGAGGGCAGCATCGTAGAGCCCCTCGCGGTATTGGGCGGCCGACAGGCGCTCCCAGAAGTCGACCGTGAAGGGCTCCATCATGGTGAGCTCCTCGAAAAGCGCAACGGCCCGGCCATACTTCATCTCCTCCTCGCAGCGGTTGGCATACTCGTAGATGAACGTCTGCGGGTAGGAACACTTGGCCTTGACCCGCTCGTAGTTCTGCTCCACCCAGTCGAGCATCTGGGCCTGGGCGCAGAAGTCGACAAGCTGTATAAGCTCCTCGTCGGCAAAGTCTTCGTTGGCGTCTATCATGGCGTCGAGCCGGGCGCGTGTCGCGGGCGTGTCTGCCGCGCCCTCGGCCATAAGGCTCAGCAGCTCGTTGAGCACACCGCCGTTGCTGACACGGTTGTTGAGCTCTGCGGCGGCGTCCATCTCGCCGAACGACGAGTAGAACCACGCCCTGCGCGTGGCCAGAGGCTGGGAGTCGGGATAGTGGCGCGCGCCGTAGAGCAGCACCTCCATCTTGGCTATGTAGTTGTCCATGTCGGACGAGTAGTCGAAGATTTCCACAAGGTCTTGCTCGTCAAAGTAGGCCTCCTGGTTGCCGGCACGCACTACCTCTGAGAGAAACTCCTCGTAGAGACTCTGCCTGGAGTCGTCAGGGTTGAGATTGTTGTCCATACAGTTTGCTTATATACGGCTGAGAGCCGGAAGAGCCTTGAGGAGACCCTTCCAACTCTCAGAAAAAATTCATCAGGCCCGGAGACAGGCTCCGGAAAGACGGTCTTACTTGTTGATCTTCTCCCAGGAGTCCTTGAGGGCTATGGTGCGGTTGAACACGAGGTGTCCGGGAGCAGAGTCGGGGTCGGCGGTGAAGTAGCCCACGCGCTGGAACTGAAGGGGCACGCCGGGCTTGGCTATCTCGGCCAGATAAGGCTCTACCTTGATGCCTTCGACCACCTTGAGCGAGTCGGGGTTGAGCATCTCGCGGAAGTCGCGCTCGGTCTCGGCCGCAGGATTCTCCACAGAGAAGAGACGGTCGTAGATGCGGGCGGTGGCATCGACAGCCGTGGCTGCGTTGACCCAATGGAGGGTGCCCTTCACCTTGCGCTGGCTGCCGGGCAGGCCGCTGCGGCTCTCGGGGTCGTAGGTGCAGTAAATCTCCTCGACGTTGCCCTCGGCGTCCTTCTTGACGCTCTCGCACTTGACGATATAGGCACCCTTGAGACGCACCTCTGCGCCGGGAGCCATGCGGAAATACTTCTTGGGAGGATTCTCCATGAAGTCGGCACGCTCGATATAGATCTCGCGCGAGAAGGGCATAGAATGTGTGCCGGTCTCGGGCATCTCGGGATTGTTCTCCATCTCGACGGTCTCGGTCTGGCCCTCGGGATAGTTGGTTATCACCACCTTGACAGGGTCTATGACGGCCATGCCGCGGGTGGCTATGCGGTTGAGGTCGTCGCGGACAGCGTGCTCGAGCAGAGATATGGAGTTGAGCGCCTCAAACTTGGTGTAGCCGATAGTGTTGATGAAGTTGCGGATAGACTGGGGCGTGAAACCGCGGCGGCGCAGACCGGAGATGGTAGGCATACGCGGATCGTCCCACCCGGCCACGAGGCCCTCCTTGACCAGCTGGAGCAGCTTGCGCTTGGACATCACCGTATAGGTGAGGTTGAGACGGTTGAACTCAATCTGGCGGGGGCAATAGCTGTCGTCGGCCAGCTCCTTCACGAAGTACTCGTAGAGCGGACGGTGTACCACAAACTCGAGTGTGCAGATAGAGTGGGTCACACCCTCGAAATAGTCGCTCTGGCCGTGGGCGAAGTCATACATCGGATAGACCTTCCACGTTGTGCCTGTACGGTGGTGGGGGGTCTTGATGATGCGGTACATGATGGGGTCGCGGAAGTGCATATTGGGACTGGCCATGTCTATCTTGGCACGGAGCACACGCGCACCCTCGTCAAACTCGCCGGCGTTCATGCGCATGAACAGGTCGAGATTCTCCTCGGGAGAACGGTCGCGGTAGGGACTGTTCTCGCCCGGCTGAGTAGGGGTGCCCTTCTGGCGGGCAATCTCCTCAGAGCTCTGGTCGTCCACATAGGCCTTGCCCTCCTTGATGAGGCGCACGGCAAGATCGAAAAGCTGGGGGAAATAGTCCGAGGCATAATACTCGCGGTCGCCCCAGTCGAAGCCGAGCCACTTGATATCCTCGCGGATAGAGTCGACATACTCGACATCCTCCTTGACAGGGTTGGTATCGTCAAAGCGGAGGTTGCAGGTGCCGCCAAACTTCTCTGCGATGCCGAAATCCATGCAGATGGCCTTGGCATGGCCTATGTGTAGGTAGCCGTTGGGCTCGGGCGGAAAACGCGTGTTGAGCCTGCCGCCGTTCTTTCCTTCCTGAAGGTCTTTCAAGACCATTTCTTCCACGAAGTTGAGACCCTTGCTCTCAGCCCCGGCTGCCTGTGTTTCGTTTGTCTCCATAGGTTGGAACTATATTATATAGCGTTTCAGTATTGATAATGCAAAATTAACAGAATTTTCCTAAACCTCCGCCTCCGAGGATGCTAAAAATCAACCGCCCTGAGCATATCGGCCACAGCCGATACAAAACCCACGGCACCCATCACGAAAATGACAGAGGCCAGGATGCGGTTGACAAGCCACATGGAGCGCAGATTGAAGTGGGCCCTCACCTTGTCGACAAACCACGTCACCCCGGCCCACCAGCCGAGAGCGCCAGCCACAATGCCGGCAAACCCGACAGGGTAATGGTAGAAAGCCGTGGCAGGCCCCGGAAAGTTGAATCGCGCGAACAGCCCGACGACAAGGAACAGAATAAGCGGATTGGAAAAAGTAAACAGAAATCCGGTCGCAAACTCCTTCCAGTAGCCGTTGGCGACAGCCGCCCCGGCCGTGAGGACACGCGAAGGATTGGAAAAGAAAAGATAGACGGCATAGACAGCCAGCACCACCGACCCCACAAGCTGGAGCAGGCTCTGATGGCTCTCGACAAACCCCGTCACAAACGACAGGCCGAACGCCGTCAGCAGGCAATAGATAAAGTCGCTGAGCGACGCGCCTATCCCGGTGAAGAAAGCCGGAAACCGCCCGCGGCTCAGCGTACGCTGAATCACAAGCATCCCTATCGGCCCCATCGGAGCCGATATCAGCAACCCAATCAGGGCGCCCTTGAGCAATATGACGGCCAAATCTATCACAGCCTGCAAAATTACGAAAAACTATTGACATCCCCAAGCCTCACACCCGCGGCCGCCGCCACTCGGCCCATAAAAAAACCGCCGGAAGCACAAAACAACATTTTTTTGAAAAAAAACTGCTGAAAAATTTGGTGGGTTCAGAAAAAGTTCCTACCTTTGCAACGTCAAAACGGAAACACCCCCGCTTGACACTCAAAATTGCCTTGTGGTGTAATGGTAGCACGTCGGATTCTGGTTCCGCCTGTGAGGGTTCGAATC
>JAIDJD010000012.1 GCA_029052375.1 Duncaniella sp.
GAGTCGTGGGGTTGCCGATGACAAGGGCGGGGCTCATGCCGATGTTGAGGCCCTCGGCGCCCTTGAACTTGCGGGCTATCAGCTGGCGGGTGGCCTCCGAGATAGGACGGAGACCCTCGATGAAGAGGACTGTCACACGGGGGATGAGCTCCATGACGGCGCCCATCTTGATGCCGAGGCCGAGGATGTAGGGTATCTGGTCTACGAGCTCGGCGCCCGATGTGCAGGTGAGACAGCCGATGACGACGCCCACAACCACTCCGAGGAAGAGAGGCTCGCCGAGCAGGCCGAACTTCTTCTTGAGGCCCTCGGCGTCAATCTCGAGGCGGTCCATGCCGGGGATGAGGTCGAGCACCTTGTTGATGGCCCATGCAAAGGGCACGAAGCCTGCACAGAAGGGCTGGGGTATGGAGATGCCGGCCATATCCTTGTAGAAGGTCTGGAACTTGCGGGCGGTGATGTCGGCTATCACAAGGGTGATGATATAGCAGACGATGGCGGCGAAGAAGCCCCATGCCAGAGAGTCGGAGGCAAAGAAGACAACGGCGCCGATGAAGGCGAAGTGCCAGTAGTTCCAGAGGTCGATGTTGACGGTGCGGGTGGTCTTGGTGACGAGCATCAGCAGGTTGACACCGAGACATACGGGGATGATGAAGGCGCCTACGGCCGTGTTGTAGGCCACGGACGCGGCGGCGGGCCAGCCCATGTCGAAGACCTTGAGCTGGAGGTCGTAGATGCCGACCACCTTGTTGAGGGCCGGGCCGAGGGCCGAGGTGAGCAGGGCGGTGACGATGGAGAGGCCTATGAAGCCGACGCCTACCTTAAGGCCCGACTTGAACGCCTCGTTGAACCGGATGCCGATGCAGAGGCCCAGGATGGTGAAGATGATGGGCATCATCACCGCCGCTCCCAGGCCTATGATATATGCGAAAACTTGTTCCACAGCAATGACTGGAGTACGTGTGGATTACTTGGGCTGCTTGCCGATGTATGCGAGGATGCCGCCGTCTACGTAGAGCACGTGGCCGTTGACGAAGTCCGAGGCGTCCGAGGCGAGGAACACGGCGGGGCCCATGAGGTCTTCGGGTGTGCCCCAGCGTGCGGCGGGAGTCTTGGAGATGATGAACTGGTCGAAGGGATGGCGGCTGCCGTCGGGCTGTATCTCGCGCAGGGGCGCGGTCTGGTCTGTGGCGATGTAGCCGGGGCCGATGCCGTTGCACTGGATGTTGTGCTCGCCATACTCAGAGCAGATGTTGCGGGTGAGCATCTTGAGTCCGCCCTTGGCGGCGGCGTATGCGCTGACGGTCTCGCGGCCGAGCTCGGACATCATCGAGCAGATGTTGATGATCTTGCCGTGGCCCTTCCTGATCATGCCTGGGATGACAGCCTTGGCACAGATGTAGGGGGCGATGAGGTCGACGTCCACCACGCGACGGAAGTCCTCGACGGCCATCTCCTCCATGGGGATGCGCTTGATGATGCCGGCGTTGTTGACAAGGATGTCGATGGTGCCGACGGTGGCCTCGATGTCGGCCACCATAGCCTTGACTGCCTCCTCGTCGGTGACGTCGCAGAGATAGCCCTTGGCCTCGATGCCGAGCTCCTTGTAGGCCTTGAGACCGCGGTCTACAGTCTCCTGGCGCGAGCAGTTGAACACGATTTTGGCACCAGCCTCGGCATAGGCCTGTGCTATGGCAAGACCGATGCCGTATGCGGCGCCGGTGACAAGGGCTACCTTCCCTTCAAGCGAAAAATTTACCATGATAGATTGTGAGTTAAGGATTGTTTTTGATATCGTTTTACTATTCCTGAGACTCCCAGCCGAAGGGAGCCTTTTCGATGGTATAGATAAGTTCTGGGCCCAAAAT
>JAIDJD010000120.1 GCA_029052375.1 Duncaniella sp.
TTACGTCATGCAGATGAGAGAGAATGTCGCCTCGGACCTCTCCATCCCCGCAGGATGTGTGTCGGTCAAGGCCACGACCACCGAGAAGCTCGGATTCGAGGGGAGGGGAGAGGGCATATCGGCCATGGCCATAGCCACCATCAGCACTCTCGGCTGAAACATCCCACCCCCGCCCACGTATCACTCACAGCTGCGCTCTGATGTCTGCTCCCAACCTGCTCAGATGGGTCCGAATCGCGGTCTCCGCCATGCTCTTCGCTCTCCTCACGGGAGGGCTGACCAGCTATGGCTCTACACTGCCGGCCCTCGCCTCGTGGGTAGAGCGGATACAGTTTATGCCTGCCGTGCTTCTGTTCTCGCTCAGCACCGTCATAGTCTGGGTGCTTGTCACCCTCGTATTCGGGCGCATATACTGTTCGACAGTCTGCCCTCTCGGCACATTCCAGGACATCTTTGCGCGTCTGCCACGTCTCGGACGTGTCTCCCCGCGCTATCATTACCATTACAGCCGTCCGCTGACGCTCTGCCGCAATCTCTCGCTCGGCCTGGCCTTTGCGGTCATGGTCCTCGGCGTCTCGGCCCTCATCTCCGTGCTTGACCCCTTCGGGCTCTACTCCAGGCTCTGCGCGTCTGTGCTGAAGCCCCTGTGGGGTATGGCCCTCAATCTGTTCCGCGAGCCCGGTGTGGTGGTGGGCGCGGCCACATTTGCCGGAGTGATGACAGCCGTTGTCACACTCTCTGTCATCGCCGGGCTGGCCTTCCGCAACGGACGCACATTCTGCAACTCTATCTGTCCCGTGGGCACCACCCTCGGCTATGTCTCGCGGTGGTCCATCTTCCACATCGACATCGACACGGACAAGTGCATCCAGTGCCGCGAGTGCGAGTATGTCTGCAAGGCTTCGTGCATCGACCTCATATCCCATGTCGTGGACGGCTCGAGGTGTGTCGGATGTTTCGACTGCCTCCCTGTATGTCCCAACGACGCCATTCACTATACCCCTACGCGCCACACACTCTCAGACCCCATGATGCGCAAGGTGGGCGACCCTCTGGCCGGAAGCGCCGCAGGGATGGCCGACACCCATGCCGGAGCGACGGCGCCAGACCAGTTTAAAAAGAACGAACAATGAGACAATACCTTGAACTCCTCGACCATATAATGAAGGATGGAGTGGACCGCGGCGACCGCACCGGCACCGGGACACGCAGCATATTCGGCCATCAGATGAGGTTTGACCTCTCGCAGGGCTTCCCTCTGCTCACAACCAAGAAGCTCCACCTGAAGTCTATCATCCACGAGCTGCTCTGGTTTTTGCGCGGAGACACCAATGTGAAGTATCTCCAGGACCACGGCGTCCGCATCTGGAACGAGTGGGCCCGTCCGGACGGCGACCTCGGGCACATCTACGGCTATCAGTGGCGTTCGTGGCCCGACTACAACGGCGGCCACATCGACCAGATAAAGCAGGTGGCAGAGGATATCAGGCGCAACCCCGAGTCGCGCCGCCATATAGTCTCGGCGTGGAACGTGGCCGACATCCCCGGCATGGCCCTGCCCCCCTGCCATATACTCTTCCAGTTCTATGTGGCCGACGGCAAGCTCTCGCTGATGCTCTACCAGCGCAGCGCCGACTGTTTCCTCGGCGTCCCCTTCAACATCGCTTCCTACTCGCTGCTGCTCATGATGATGGCTCAGGTCACGGGGCTCGAGCCGGGCGAGTTTGTCCACACCCTCGGCGACACCCACATCTATCACAACCACTTCGAGCAGGTCAAGACCCAGCTCTCGCGCACACCCGGCCCCCTGCCGCGCATGGTGCTCAACTCCGAGGTCAAGGATATCTTTGGCTTCAGGTACGAAGATTTCACTCTCGAGGGCTACGAGGCCCAGCCTCACATCAAGGGGGAGGTGGCCGTATGACCCCCCGCCTCACAGTCATAGCCGCCGTCACCCGCGACGGCGCCATCGGCAAGGACAACGACCTCCTCTACCATATCTCGGCCGACCTCAAGCGCTTCAAGAGCCTCACGATGGGCCATCCCATCCTGATGGGGCGCAAGACGTTCCTGTCCTTCCCCAACGGCCCTCTGCCCGGGAGGCTCAACATCGTGCTGTCTCGCGACCCTGGGTTCTCGCATCCGGGCATAGCGACAGCCCCGTCTGTAGGCGAGGCTGTCAGCAGGTATGGCCGCGGCCATGATGTATTATACGTGATAGGAGGCGGTCAGGTCTACGCCGAGGCCATGCCTCTTGCGTCGCGCCTCGAGCTGACTGTGATAGACACAGAGCGCCCCGATGCCGACACATTCTTCCCGGAGGCTGACCCCCGCGAGTGGCAGACCGTGGAGGAGAGCGAGACCTTCACAGACCCCCGCTCGGGTGTCAGCTACAGGTTTGTGTCTCTCTCGAGGGTCACTTTGCCTGATATCGTGGCAGAACCTTGACCGGGAACTTGCTGAAGAGCATATCCACCGCCTGGGCTATCCCCTCGAGGTTGCGGAACTGCGAGTCGCCGTTCTCGAGTATCGTGGCCACCGACGAGGAGAAGAGCGGGAGCTTCTCGCTGATGTTGATCATGTCCATCGTCAGCACACCCTCCCTGTAGATGCCCGTTATCACCTGGGCGTTGGAGTAGTAGTTGTTGAGATAGTTGGTGTACGAGTAGCCCGGCCAGTAGTATCCGCGCGGATACATGAACCATGGGCCGCAGCTGTCTCG
>JAIDJD010000121.1 GCA_029052375.1 Duncaniella sp.
CGTCCTCCGAGAGCTTCTCGCGTAAGTTCGGCGGCAGCGTCAGTTGTGTAGAAGAGACAGATTATGAAGATAGGAGATATAGATTTAGGCAAGAGACCCGTGATGCTTGCTCCGATGGAAGATGTCACCGACCGCTCGTTCAGACTCATATGCAAGGAACAGGGGGCGGCGATGGTCTACACCGAGTTTGTCAGCGCCGACGCCTTGATTAGAGACATACCTTCTACAGTGCGCAAGCTCGCAATCGACAAGGCCGAGCGCCCCACAGCCATACAGATATACGGACGCGAAACCGGCCCCATGGTCGAGGCAGCCAAAATAGTCGAGGCCGCAGGGCCCGACATACTCGACATCAACTTCGGCTGTCCGGTCAAGAAAGTCGCCGGCAAGGGAGCCGGAGCCGGTATGCTGAGAGACATCCCGAGGATGCTCGAGATAACCCGCGCCGTGGTGGACGCCGTCAAGATACCCGTCACAGTCAAGACACGCCTCGGCTGGGACCACGAATCCAAAATTATAGTCGAACTGGCCGAACAGCTCCAGGACTGCGGCATAGCGGCGCTGACCGTCCACGGGCGCACACGCTCGCAGATGTACAACGGCGAGGCCGACTGGGAGATGATAGCGCGCGTCAAGGAGAACCCGCGCCTGCACATCCCACTGATAGGCAACGGCGACATCACAACGCCGGAGCGCGCCGCCGAAGCCTTCGACCGCTACGGCGTAGACGGCGTCATGGTGGGACGCGCCTCGATAGGAGCCCCCTGGATATTCCGCGACATCTCGCGCCACCTCGCCGGCCTCTCGCCCGACACCCTGCCCCTGGCCGAACGCTTTGCCCTCCTGCGCAGGCAGATAGCCGAGAGCGTCGAGCGCATAGACGAATACCGCGGCATACTCCACATCAGGCGCCACCTGGCCGCCTCGCCGCTCTTCAAGGGAATACCCAACTTCCGCGACACCCGCATAGAGATGCTGAGGGCCGACAAGCTCGACAGCCTGATGGAGATACTCGCCAGAGTAGAAGAGAGACTTGAATCCTGACACAACCGAAAAAACCGAAAAAACCATTTGAAATTATGAAACACATCATCACACTGATTCTTGCGATAGCCTTCGCCGCCACAGGCGCCTCGGCCCAGAAACTCACCCGATACGAACTCAAGGTGGGAGACTTCACAGAGCTCAAGGTCGCCGACGGCATATGCGTCGACTACAAAAGCTCGGCCGACTCGGCCGGATATGCCGTCATGGACTGCCCCTCGGCCATAGCATCGGCCATCACCATGACCACAAAGGGCAAGCGCCTCAACGTACAGGTAATCTCTGACACACCCATCACCGCCCCGCTCCCCCGCATCACCGTCTACTCGCGCTTTCTCAGCAAAGCCATCAACACTGGCGACTCCACCCTGCGCGTCATCAGCCCTGCCGCCGGAGCCGAACTTGAGCTGACACTCGAGGGCAACGGACGCCTCGTGGCCCGCGGCATCAGCGCCAGCGAGGTCAAGGGCGTCATCAAGCTCGGACACGGCAACCTGATCATCACAGGCAAGTGCGAACTCGCAAGGCTCACCTCAGTGGGCAAGGGCGTCCTCGAGGCAGACGGCCTCGAAGCCACCGAGGCCTCGGTCAAGGTCAGCGGCACCGGCACCGTAGGCGTATGGGCCACAGAAAAGCTGTCTGTATACGGCTTGGGCTCTACAACCATACACTACAAGGGCAACCCCTCTATCAAAAACTCGTCTGTAGGCATAAGCCTCGTACCGGTCAAGGAGTAACCCTCACCAACACAGACCGATGGCCGGACAGACCAACCTCAAAGGGGCAGTGGCCAAGACACTGAAGTGGAACGTCATAGACCGCGTGGCCACACAGCTGCTCTTCGCCGTCACAGGCGTGGTGCTTGCCAACACCCTGACAAAGGAAGACTTCGGCCTTGTCGAAGCCGTCCTTGTCTTCCAGGCCTTCGCACAGCTCTTCATCGACAGCGGTTTCGCCTCGGCCCTGCTCCAGCGCAAGTCGCCCACAGACCTCGACTACTCGTCGGTCCTCTGGTTCAACCTCGGCATAGCCGCCGCCTTCTACATCATCCTCTTCGCGGCCGCGCCATGGATAGCCGACATCTTCCAGGGCGACGCCCGCATCGTGCCCCTGAGCCGGGTGATGTTCATATCCTTCATCATCAACGCCGCCGCCATAGTGCAGACCAACCGCTTCATGAAGAAGATGGACGTCCGCATGGTCACAGTCTCCAACTCGGCAGGGCTCTTCGCCGGAGCGTGCGCCGGCATCTATCTTGCCCTCGGCGGTTTCGGAGCATGGGCCATCGTATGGCAGACCATCGTCTCCGGAGCCGTCCGCACCCTCCTGCTCTGGCGTGCGAGCCGATGGAGGCCGATGATGAAGTTCTCCTGGAGCGTGATACGCGGATTCTTCAGCGTAGGCAGCGGAGTGATGGTCACCTCCCTGCTCAACACCATCTTCCAGAACATATCGTCGCTCCTCATAGGCAACCGCGCCAGCCTCGGCATACTCGGCTACTACGGACAGGCCAACAAGTGGAGCAAGATGGGCGTGATGTCCATCTCCCAGACACTCACATCTTCGTTCCTCCCCCTGCTCTCCGAGGTCCAGGACGACCCCGAGCGCTACCGCCGCATCTGCGGCAAGACACACCGCTTCACCTCCTATCTCACCTTCCCGGCACTGACACTGCTCACAGCGATGGCCCCCGCCATATTCCACACCCTCTTCGGCGACAAGTGGGACAGCTCTGTGCCGCTCTTCCAGCTCCTCTGCGTCAGGGGCATTTTCCTTGTCCTGAGCCTCCAGTATTCCAACTACCTGCTCTCGCTCGGACGCTCCAGGCTGCTCGTGGTCTGCGAGGCCGTGCGCGACGGCGCCGCCCTGGCGGCCATCGCCGCCACCTTCGGCTCGCTCTCAGACGGCATACGGGGCATAGAGATATTCCTATGGGGACAGCTCGCCGCAGGTGTGCTGACATGGGGCGTCAGCCTGTGGTTTGTGGTAAGGGAGACCGGGAGGCGCACACTCGACTGGGCGGCCGACATGGCCCCCTATGCCGGCATCTCGCTCGTCAGCGTCATCCCCTGCCTGTGGATACAGCGCCTCGGCCTTGCCCCGCTGGCCGAGTGTGCCGCCATGGGAGCGGCATTCGCCGCCATATATATAGGAACAAACGCCCTCCTGCACTCTACGGTGCAGAAGGACGTCATGGGTTATATCTCCGGACGCGGAGTTCAGGAGTAGAGCTTCTCCTTGGCGGCAAGCACCTTTGGGTCGGTGATATAGTCGTCGTAGTCCATCAGCTTGTCGATAGTGCCGTTGGGGGTCAGCTCTATCATGCGGTTGCAGACCGTCTGGATAAACTCGTGGTCGTGGCTCGAAAGCAGCACATTGCCCTTGAAGGCCTGCAGCGTATTGTTGAAAGCCTGGATAGACTCGAGGTCGAGGTGGTTGGTGGGCGAGTCGAGCACCAGGGTATTGGCGTCCGTCATCATCATGCGCGCTATCATGCAACGCATCTTCTCGCCGCCCGAGAGGACAGAAGCCTTCTTGAGCACCTCCTCGCCGGAGAAGAGCATCTTGCCGAGGAATCCCTTGAGATAAATCTCAGAGCTGTCGTCCGAATACTGCGACAGCCAGTCCACAAGATTGAGGTCAGTGTTGAAGAACGATGTATTGTCCAGAGGCAGATAGGCCGACGTGATGGTCTGTCCCCACTCGAAGGTGCCCTCGTCTGCCTTGCGCTTGCCCATGATGATGTCGAAGAGCGCAGTCATCGCGCGGGGGTCGCGGCTAAGGAAAGCAATCTTGTCTCCCTTCTCCACCTGGAAATTGACATCCCTGAAGAGCACCTCGCCGTCGATGCTGGCGGTGAGACCCTTCACCTCGAGTATCTTGTTGCCGGGCTCGCGCTGGGGTGTGAAGATGATGCCCGGGTAGCGGCGCGACGAGGGCTGTATCTCCTCGACATTGAGCTTCTCGAGCATCTTCTTGCGCGAGGTGGTCTGCTTGGACTTGGCCACATTGGCCGAGAAACGCTGTATGAACTCGAGCAGCTCCTTGCGCTTCTCCTCAGCCTTCTTGTTGGCCTGCTGCTGCTGTCGCAGTGCAAGCTGGGACGACTCGTACCAGAAGCTGTAGTTGCCGGCGAAGAGAGTCACCTTGTTGTAGTCGATGTCGAGTGTATGGGTGCAGACAGAATCGAGGAAGTGGCGGTCGTGGCTCACGACGAGCACGGTGTTCTCAAACTTCGAGAGATAATCCTCGAGCCACGCCACAGTCTCGAGGTCGAGGTCGTTGGTGGGCTCGTCGAGCAGGAGGTTGTCGGGATTGCCGAAGAGAGCCTTGGCCAGCAGCACACGCACCTTCTCGTTGCCGCTCATGTCGCCCATCAGCATATAGTGGCGGTCTTCCTTGATGCCAAGGCCGCTCAGCAGGGCGGCCGCGTCGGCCTCGGCGTTCCATCCCTCGAGCTCGGCAAAACGCTCCTCGAGCTCAGAGGCGCGGATGCCGTCGGCGTCGGTGAAGTCTTCCTTGGCATAGAGAGCGTCCTTCTCCTTCATGATGTCCCAGAGCACGGTGTGGCCCTGGAGCACAGTGTCCATGACAGTGCAGTCGTCAAACTTGAAGTGGTCCTGCTCGAGGACGCTCATGCGCTCGCCGGGACCCTGCGAGACCGTGCCGTGGGTGGGCGAGAGCTGGTCGCTGAGTATGCGCATCAGCGTAGACTTGCCCGCACCGTTGGCGCCGATGATGCCGTAGCAGTTGCCGGGAGTGAACTTGAGATTGACGTCCTGGAAGAGGACGCGCTTGCCGAATTGGATGCCTAAGTTGTTGACAGCTATCATTTAGATGGTATTCTTTGCTTTTTCAGTTTCAGGAGTGCAAAGGTACGAATTTTCCGCGACATACACCCACTCGCTGTCCCTGAAAAACACCCTATGAATATTTTTTTCACCCCCCGGAGCGTTATATGATTGGATTTTGTGTAACTTTGCACCCGTTAACCCACTTAAATTGATATCGAGCTTATTAAAATGAACAAATATCTGCACATTGACGGCAAGAAGCTCTGGCTCAGCACCAAAGACTATATCATCATCACCCTTGCCATAAGCCTGTACGGCCTCGGGTTCTCGGCCTTCATCCTCCCTGAGAAGGTTGTCATCGGAGGAGTGACGGGTCTCGGCACCATCGTCTACTTCCTCACAGGCAAGTCGTGGGCCATCGGCGCCACACAGTATGCCATCAACCTGGCCCTCCTGGCCGTGGCGTGGCACATCGTAGGCAAACAGTTTGTGATGAAGACCATCTACGGAGCCACTGTGCTCTCTGTGGTCGTCACCATATTTCCGCCGCTATTCACAGAGCCGCTGATACCGGGCCAGGGATTCATGAACGTCTGCATCGGCGCCATAATCTCGGGCATATCCCTAGGCCTGATATTCACCCACAACGGCTCGACCGGCGGCACAGACATCGTGGCGGCCATCGTGGCCAAGAAGACCAACATCACCGTGGGCCGCACGATGCTCTACGTGGACTTCTGCATCATCTCGTCCTCGTTCTTCATCTTCCACCAGGTAGCCACAGTGGTCTACGGCTTCATGGTGCTCTTCATCACCACCTATGTGGTGGACCTCATCATCAACACCAACCGCCAGGCTGTCCAGTTTATAATCATCTCGCCCAAGTGGGAGCGCATAGCCACCGCCGTCAACCACCATGCAAGACGCGGCGTCACCGTGATGGACGGCATGGGATGGTACACCAGACAGCCCATCAAGATGCTCCTCATAGTCTGCCGCAAGATTGAGTCCATCACCATCTTCCGCATCATCAAGAGCATAGACCCAACAGCCTTCATCACCCAGGCCAACGTCAACGGCGTCTACGGACAGGGATTCGACGAACTCAAGTTCAAGCAAGACATCAAACTGCGCGAACAGCTCGAAGTCGAGGCCCAGGAGGCCATAGCGGCCGGAGAGCTCGGACACTCCTGAGACAGACCCAGGACACACCAGACACATCCCGCCCCTGTCAGAGCCAACGGCTCAGGCAGGGGCGGGATGCTTGTCTGGGGAGGGAGAAGAATGAGTGCGAGGAGGTGGGAGACCTCAGTCGCGGGCATAGTCTGCAAAGCGGTCTTGCAGACGCTTGCGGGCAAAGAAGATGCGGCTCTTGATAGTGCCGAGGGGGAGATTCATATGCTCTGCTATCTCAGAGTATTTGTAGCCGGCAAGCATCATGGAGAAGGGGATGCGGTAGTCGTCTGAGAACGAGTTGATGACATCTGTGATCTCCGAGGCTCCGAAAGAGCCCTCGGGGGTGTCGAGACCGGAGTCCTGCGAGATGTTGAGGTGATAGAGGTCATCAGTGGTGTCAAGCACCGTAGCACAGCGCACTACCTTGCGGTAGTTGTTGATAAAGATGTTGCGCATGATGGTGAAGACCCAACCCTTGAAGTTGGTGTTCTCGACATACTTCTCCTCGTTGTCCAGCACCTTGAGCGTCGTGTCCTGAAGAAGGTCGTAGGCATTCTCGCGGTTGGAAGTGAGCATGTAGGCGAAATTAAGCATATTGGCCTGCAAACTCATGAGCTTGTTCTGAAATTCTTTTGTTGCCATGTTGATTGTTATTATGCAGGTGGTTGAAGTAAAAGAGAGAGTGGAGCGGACGCTCCGGGGTGGATTGTCCGCACAACAAAGTTAGTCAATTTTCCTGCAAGCAAAAAATCTCTGTGACAAAAATATTTCAGTCAGTCAACAAAAATCCGTGTTTTTTATCATAAACAACTATATATCATCGTATTGCCCAATGTTACAAAAAAGTTTCAAAAATGTTACACAATGTAAAATTGTTACAATCACGAAAGTTTCGCAACATTATATGGACATCCGTCACGCCTCAGTCGCCGAGGTGTCTGGCATACGACGAGGCCATGCGTGTATGGTATCCTCGCGATGCATATGAGGGGCCGTTGTAGCCACGGGCAAAGGCCGCCCAGTTCTTATCTCGCAGATGCCTTACCAGGCCCGAGCGGGTGATAAACTCGGCGAAGAGGTCAAGCTGGTCGCGCTCGGAGCGGCTCATGCGCTCGACAAAGTCGTCTATGCTCTCAGTCCCGCACTTCTTCCAGTTGAAACCGCCTATCTGGAACATCCCCCAGAACGTGCCCTCGATGGCGGCGTTCTTGTTGATGGTCTTGGCACTCTCGAGCCGCTGCCAGGCGCGCTTCTGCGAGCCGCGGTGCGACGCAAAGACCGCCGCATGGCTCTTGCTGTACTTGGTGAGATTGACGCCGCGGCGCTGGGCAAAGCGGCGAAACATAGTCAGGTCAAAGTTAACAAGAGGCTTGCCGGGCTGATAAAAGCCCTCGTGCGAGCGTCCGGCCTCGATATCGACCACAGCCTTGATGGCCGCCTCCTCTACGCCCAGGCGCTCGGCCACCTCGCGGAAGTCCTCTTCGGTGAGCCTGAGTATCGCAGGCGCCACAGTGTCGGCAGAGTCTTTGAGAGCGTCTGTGAGCGGATTGTGAATGTAGACAGAGTCTGTGTCTACCGCAAACGCATCGCACACAGGAGGCTTGACGTGGTGGAGGCGCACCGGAGAGCGCCCCGAAGCCAGAAGGCCGGCCGCCGCGGCAAGAGAAAGTATGAGAAGGGAGATAATGTGTCGCATCTTGTGTATCGTTTTAAGGACAGCCTGCAATATGACAGACCTCCCGGAAGGCTCTTGTACAGTCTCCCGGGAGGTCGACGCATATACTGTCTGAGACAGCAGGCTGCGCAAAAGGTTTAACCGGCCGGGGTCACTTGACGCCTGCCACCTTCTCGAGCGTGCGCCTCAGCTGACCGTAGAAGCGCTCTACGGCAGGGATGTGCATACGCTCCGAGGGCGAGTGGACGTCGCGCAGAGTGGGGCCGAACGACACCATGTCGAGATGGGGATACTTGCTCAGGAAGAGACCGCACTCGAGGCCGGCGTGGATAGCCTTGATGGCAGGCTTGACGCCATAGAGCTCCTCATAAGCCTCCGAGGCCATCTTCATGATGGGGCTCTCCATATTGGGCTGCCATCCGGGATAGCCGTCGCCATGCTTGACAGAGGCGCCTGCAAGCAGGAAGACAGCCTCTACCTGCATGGCTATGTCCCACTTGCGCGACTCTACCGAAGAGCGCTGGCTGGTGGTGACGGTGATGGTCTCCTCGTCTGTCATCTTTACAGAGGCGAGGTTGGTGGAAGTCTCCACGAGACCCTCGAGCGCGCGGCTCATGGAGACGACGCCGTGGGGAGCGCCATAGAGGGCGCGGACAAGATTGACAGAAGTCTCCTGGTCGATGGCAAATTCGGGCTTCTCGACAGTCTCCATCACGATGTTGATGTCGGGCTCGATGCCGGCATACTCGTTCTCGAGCTCTGCCGCATACACGTTGAGCGCTGCGCGGACAGTCTCCTTGCGCGAGGTGTGGACACCGATGACGGCATGGGCGGCGCGGGGAATGGCATTGCGCAGGTTGCCGCCGTCAATCTCGGAGACAACCACCTCGTGCTTGGCCATGAGGTCGAAGAGGAAGCGAGCCAGCACCTTGTTGGCATTGGCGCGTCCCAGATGGATATCGCCGCCGGAGTGGCCGCCGAGAAGACCCTCAACCTTGATGCGGAAATAGAGGAAGTCGGCGGGAGCCATAGAACGCTGGTACTTGAAGAAAGCCTGGGTGTCCACGCCGCCCGCACAGCCTACGAAGAGCTCGGCGTCGTCCTCAGAGTCAAGATTGATGAGAATCTGGCCGTCTATCATCCCCTCGCCGATACCGAAGGCGCCGGTCATGCCAGTCTCCTCGTCCATGGTGAAGAGAGCCTGTATGGGGCCATGCTCGAAAGACTTGTCGGTCATGATGGCCAGCGCGGCCGCAACGCCGATGCCGTTGTCGGCGCCGAGGGTGGTGCCCTTGGTCTTGATCCACTCGCCGTCTACATAGGCGGGGATGGGCTGGGTGAGGAAGTCGAAGCTCTTGTCGTTGCTCTCGCACACCATGTCCATATGGCCCTGGAGGATGACGCCGGGCGCATCCTCATGGCCGGGAGTGGCGGGGACAGAGACCACGACATTGCCGACAGCGTCGGTCTTGCAGGCGAGGCCATGCTCCTTGGCAAAGCCGATTATATACTCTCTGATCTTCTCCTCGTGTTTCGAGGGGCGGGGAATCCTGGTGATCTGGTCAAAGATCTCAAAGACAGCCTTGGGCTGAAGGTCTTTAATCTCCATATGATTTATATAAGATGTATGTATTGAATTCAGTCCGGCGGAAGAGTGTCCCGATGGACAAATTGCAAAAAATTCATAATTGCACCACTAAATTACAAATTATCCCCGAAATATGAGCAATAGATTAGCTGAAAATTCTTACATTTGCACAAGAAAACCCTCAGAGATGAACGAATTCCTGCTCCCTGTGCTGGCAAGTGTGCTCCTCGTGGGCATCGCCGTCCTCCTCCTCGGCGTGAAGGTCCTCTTTGTCAAAGGGGGCAGATTCCCGTCCGGCCATGCACACGACAACCCCGAGCTGAAACGAAGGGGCGTAGGCTGTCACCGAGGCGACAACTGACCACTAAAGATAAAAAAGTTAAACATACCATTTAACACATGAAGAAACAAGTTCTGCCCGCTGCCATGCTCCTCGCGGGCATCCTCTCCCTGGGGCTTTCCGCCTGCGGCGGAAACGAAAAGGCAGCGACAGCCGCCCCCGCCGCCTCGGCCGAGGCAGGCAACACAGCCGCCACCCTCAACATCAGATACGTAGACGGTGACAGCATCAGCGCCCGCTACCAAGGCTCAATCGACCTCCAGGCCGCACATATGCGCGCCATGCAGCGCCTCGACCAGGCACAGCAGAGCAAGGCTGCAGAAATCCAGCGCTTCGCCGCAAGCATCGAGCAGAAAGGCCGCAGCAACGGCTACCTCACACAGGAGAGCTACAACGCAGACATGGCCAAGCTCCAGAAGATGCAGCAGGACGCCGAAAGCTATCTCGGCAACCTCCAGCGCAAGACCGAGGTAGAGCTCGCTCAGCAGACCACGGCCCTCAACGACTCGATAGACAAGTGTGTCAAGGAGTTCAACAAGAAGCACGGCTACGACGCCATCCTCTTCAAGAACGCAGGCATCTTCTTCAACCCCTCGCTCGACATCACAGCCGAAGTGGTAGAAGCCCTCAACAGCTGCTACAAGGCCCCCGAAGAAAAGAAATAATCGCCCCCTACGGCACAACAAGTCCCGCCCCTCCGCCACAACGGCAGAGGCGCGGGGCTTGGATTTTGACCTTCCTGA
>JAIDJD010000122.1 GCA_029052375.1 Duncaniella sp.
GGGGGTGTGGATGGGCTGGAAGGAGTCCTTGCCATACTTGGCATAGTGGCCCGAGGTGACGTAGAGGTTCTTGTTGCCGATATGGGGCGTGATCACCTGGAGGTATCCGTAGCGGCGCTGTATCTTGCGGAGGAACTGCTCGAGGCGGTCTCTGAGGGCGGCGCCCTTGGGGAGCCAGAGGGGCAGGCCCGCGCCTACGTTCTGCGAGAATGCGAAGAGCTCCATCTCGCGGCCGAGCTTGCGGTGGTCGCGCTTCTTGGCCTCCTCGAGCATTGCGAGATACTCGTCGAGCATCTTCTGCTTGGGGAATGTGATGCCGTAGACACGCACCAGCTGGTTGCGCTTCTCGTCTCCGCGCCAGTATGCGCCGGCGAGCGAGGTCACCTTGACGGCCTTGATGGGGGCTGTGCTGGGGATGTGGGGTCCGCGGCAGAGGTCGGTGAATGCACCCTGGGTGTATGTGGTGATGCGGCCGTCCTCGAGCTCGGAGATGAGCTCGCACTTGTACTCTTCGCCGCGGTCGCCGAAGAGCTTGAGGGCGTCGGCCTTGGAGATGTCTGCGCGCACGATGGGCTCCTTGCGGCGGGCCAGCTCGAGCATTTTCTTCTCTATCTTGTCGAAGTCTGCCGAGGTGATGGTGTTCTCTCCGGGGTCGATGTCGTAGTAGAATCCGTTTTCGATGGCGGGACCGATGCCGAATTTCACTCCGGGATAGAGCTCCTGGAGCGCTTCGGCCAGGAGGTGTGCCGAGGAGTGCCAGAAGGCGTGCTTGCCCTCGGGGTCGTCCCACTTGAAGAGGCGCACCGATGCGTCGGTCTCGATGGGGCGTGTGAGGTCCCACTCATTGCCGTCCACGCTGGCGGCGAGGACATCGCGTGCGAGCTGCGACGAGAGGCTCTCTGCTATCCGGAGGGGCGTGATGCCGCTCTCGAACTGTTTCACCCCGCCGTCGGGGAAAGTGATGTTGATGGTTGACATTTGTTGTTCGGTAATGTTTTTTTTGATTCGGGGCCATACGGACGACCCCGCTGGTTTCAGGGGGACAAAGTTACGTATTTCCCGCGGGATATGCAACTCTTTGAGCAGGTTTGTTTTGGCGGTTTTGGCCACGGCAACCCTTTGCGGAGCAGGGATTTTTTTGCTACCTTTGTAGTTATGAACCGCATCAGCCATTCGACAGTACAGCGCATACTCGACGCCGCCGACATCGTGGAGGTGGTGAGCGACTTCGTGAGCCTCAGGCGCCGCGGAGCCAACTGGGTGGGGCTCTGCCCCTTCCACAACGACCGCTCGCCCTCGTTCTACGTCTCCAAGGCCAAGGGTATGTGCAAGTGCTTCAGCTGCGGCGAGGGCGGCAGCCCCCTCACCTTCCTGATGAAGCTCGAGCAGCTCTCCTACAACGAGGCGCTCAAATACCTGGCCCGGAAGTACAACATCGAGGTAGAGGAGCGCCAGATGACAGAGGAGGAGCGCCGCGCCGAGACAGCGCGAGAGAGTATGCTGGCCCTCAACGACTTTGCCATGCGCTTTTTCGAGACCACGATGAGGGAGACCGACGCCGGGCGCGACATCGGCCTCAGCTACTTCCGCTACCGCGGCATCTCGGACGCCATGATAGAGCGCTTCCATCTCGGCTTTGCCCCCGAGTCCAAGGACGCCCTCTGGAACGAGGCCGTGCGCCGCGGATACAGCGAGGACTACATCCTGGACACCGGCCTCTGCTACAGGACAGACGACGGCAGGGTGATAGACCGCTTCCGCGGTCGCGTCATCTATCCCGTGCTGTCGCTCTCGGGCAAGGTGGCGGCCTTCGGAGGCCGCACCCTGCGCAAGGACAAGAACATAGCCAAGTATGTCAACTCGCCCGAGAGCCTCATCTACTCCAAGCGCCGCGAGCTCTACGGCATCTACCAGTCCAAGCAGGCCATAGCCAAGGAGGGCAAGTGCATAATAGTGGAGGGATACATGGACGTCATCTCCATGCACCAGGCCGGCATCTGCAACGTGGTGGCCTCCTCGGGCACGGCCCTCACCATCGAGCAGGTCAAGCTGATCAAGCGCTTCACCCGCAACGTCACCCTCATCTACGACGCCGACGCCGCCGGCATCAAGGCCGCCCTGCGAGGCATAGAGCTGCTGCTGCAGGAGGACACCGACATCAAGGTGCTCCTGCTCCCCCCGGGCGAGGACCCCGACTCCTTTGCCCAGAGCCACAGCTCGTCAGAGGTGATGGAGTATATCTCGGCCCGCGAGACAGACTTCGTCACCTTCATGGCCGAGATACTGCTGAGAGAGAAGCCTGACGACCCCGCCCACCGAGCATCTGTCATCACCCAGGTGGTCAAGACCATAGCCCTGATACCCAACGAGATCACCCGCAGCGTCTATATCCAGGAGTGTTCGCGCATACTCTTCATCTCCGAGGATGTCCTGCGCCGCGAGGTAGGCAGGTACTTCAACGAGTATGCCCTCAAGAGCCGCCAGGACCGCGAGCGGGCCGAGGCGCCGCTGACGGCGGCCTCCCCGTCGGACGGCCCTGCCCCGGCGCAGGGCGAGGGCCCGGCCGTCCCCCTGTCCCCGGCCACGGCGGCCGAGGCCGAGCGCCGGCGCAAGCTGCGTCCGGCCGAGCTCGAGGTGGCCCGCCTCGTGGTCAGGTATGCCAACTATCCCTTTGCCAACCTCGTGGACGAGAACGGCGCGGAGACGCCTCTCACCGTGATAGACTATATGGACTCTGAGCTCGCCCGCGACAACATCACATTCTCTAACCCCGACATTGCCCACCTGATGAGGGAGGCGCGCGTCATAAGCCGCGCCGACTGGGAGGCCGACCTGGCCCGCGAGAGAGACCGCCTGCTCGCCGTCCGCGCCGAAGACTACAAGGCCGGCATAGAGGAGATACGCTCCAAGGCCACAGACCTCGGCAGCATCTCGGCCATGGAGAAGAGTATGCAGGAGAGGATTGACGCGAGCTTTCAGGAGGGGCTCGACAGCTTTGCCTCGTCCTACGTGTCGAGGCTGATGTGCTCCTCGCCGGACGACATCGTGCGCAACCTCGCCACAGAGCTTGTGGCCGAGAACCACATCCTAAGCAAGATGCACACCAAGTATGCCCACGTCCCTACAGAGCGCGAGCTGCTCTCGGACCTCCTGCCCAGGTCTGTCTCCGAGCTTCAGGACGCCCTCGTGGCCACACGCATCATCGAGGCCCGGCGCAGGCTCGCGGCCTGCGAGGCCGACCCCGAGGCCGCCCGCGCCGTCATGGTAGAGCTCTCGGAGCTGGCCGCCCTGCGCATGGAGCTGGCCCGCCTCATAGGCGACCGCGTGGTGGCTCCCGTCAAGGCCTGAGCGCCGCCGGCATGACACATAGCGTCCCGGCATGGCTGGCGGCCGTGCCGGGACGTATTTATTGGGTTTGCGGCCGGGGGGCGGGCCCCGGGCTATATGTTCAGCGCTGGAGTCCGGGCTTCATGTCGTACGACAGCATGGCCAGAGAGAAGCCCCAGTAGATGAAGGCGAGTGAGACGAGGAAGCTGGTCATGGCCATGTCCTGTACCCATCCGGCCTCGATGAAGAAGAATCCGATGAGCATCAGCAGGACGCCGTTGATGAGCTGGAGCCACCAGTAGCGGCGGTTGTTGAGCTGGACCGACGAGCATATGGCGCTGATGCCCCAGAAGATGAAGATGAACGCGAGGAAGTAGGGGAAGACAGCCTCGGAGAGGACAATGCTGCGCACCATCATGAATCCGATGAACATATCGATGATGCCTCCTGCGAGCCACCATCCCCAGCCCTTGCCCGCATTGCGCCCCGAGGCCATGCAGAGCTGGACGACGCCGACCAGGATGAGGAGCCAGCCGAAAATCTGGGAGGCAACGGCATATCCGGCGACGGGCCAGAACCAGTATGCGAAACCGCAGATCACCATAAGGATGCCTGCAAACAGGACTACCCACCAATAGCGGGACTCGCCCATGAATTTGTCTAATAGCGCTTTCATAACAGTTTTGTGTTTTTGTAAATTAATAGTTGAACTGGATTGTATATTGCAGTCGTCGTGTCTGTCTTGACTTTGCAATTATAACGCCTCGCTCAGACCGATTGTTTGTGAATCGTTCACATTTTTAATAATTTATGTCTGCCTGCGGCTCAGAGCCTTCTCTGTCGAGCCACTTGTCCAGCAGCAGGCGGTAGGCCTCCGTGGCCTTGAAGCGCTCGATGCGCGAGTCGAGGGTGTCCTGCAGGGCCGCCGAGTCGCGGTTGAGTATCCACGACTGGAACTGCGAGAACGATATCTTGTCCGAGATGCGGATGTCGGGATATATGCGGCTGAGGCTGCGGGCCACCTCCTGGTTGACCACGGCGCGAGGCAGGTCGCCCTTGGCCGTCAGTATCACGAGCTGTTCGGCCGAGGCTCCGGGGTATGTCTTTACTATGATGGAGTCTCCGATCTCTCTCGAGAGGTTGGCGAGCCTCTTGCGCGCGGGCGAGCCCGGGGCCACCCAGACCTCCTTGCCGGCGAGCATCAGCGGCGAGGAGAACGCCGAGTCGCGGCTCACGAGCACCTGACGGTCCGTATAGACCGGCACTGTGAAGCGAAACCTCTCCTTCTGCGAGGCAAAGGCCGGGATGTCGGCCATGACAACGTCAAACTTGCCATGCTCGAGATGGCCGAGAGCCTCCTCGACAGAGACGACGGGATAGAACTTGACCGGAAAGCCGTAGGCCTGCGAGAGGTCGCGCATCAGCTCGTAGTTGAATCCGCCGAGGGTGTCGGCGTGGCGGTATAGCGACATGGGCGAGTAGGCGATGCCCACTGTGAGGGTATCGCCTCCGGCGTTGCTGTAGCGGTATGTGGGATGCTTGGCCGAGTCCCTGCACCGTGTCACCGATGCCGCCGCCCCGACGGCGATGACGGCGATGATGACGGCGAGCAGGCGTCTCATCCGGCTCAGATGCTTTTCATAGCTGCGGTCTGTCATAGGCGTTGTAGGCTTGTCTCAAAGCCTATAACGCCGGGCGGCCGCGATTAGTTGAGGAAGTCTACGGTGACTCCCATCTGGAAGCGCCGCGGGTTGAGGGGGTAGTGGGGCACGGCAAAGTAGCCGTTGTTGCCGAAGAGGCCCTGGTTGACGTGCGAGAAGAGCACGAAAAACCTGGCTCTGTCGAGCTTGAAGTTGGCGTAGGCGTTCATGAAGGGATAGTTGCCGCACTTCAGCTCCTTCTGGTTGACAAAAGACATCGTGGCGGGCTGGTAGGCCGGTGCATAGTAGGCGGTATACCAGTCGAGGTCTACGCCGAGCTGGACCTGCAGCACGCGGGCCACCCTGAACTGCAGGTAGAGGTTTGAGTAGACGGCCAGCGAGGGCAGGGGGATTACGTCGTCGTTGCTCGTGGTCTGGTAGATGATGGAGTTGCGCCAGTTGAGTGCCTTCCACCTCAGGTCCTGGTCGAGACGCAGGCTCATCACCTGGACGCTGCCGCCGTGCTGGACCGGCAGTCCGTCTGAGCCGAAGTAGATATGGTTCTGCACATTCTCCACGGCGGCCTCGATGCGCGTCCCCGTGTGGGGGACAGAGAGCCTGCCTCCGAAGCGCAGGCGGCGTATCTTGCCGAAGTCGTTCTGCCAGATGAAGTGGTTCGAGACATAATTGTCCATCAGGTATGGGGCCTTCTGGTTGGCAAAGTGCCCGTAGGCGCGCAGGCTGACGGTGTCGCCGAGCATACGTATGCGGGTGGTGATGCCGCCGTCGGCATATATCTCTCCGGCGGCCGCTCCGGCTATTCCGAGCCTGGCCGTGGCGTCGTAGTTGAATGTCAGGCCCTGCTGTTTGGTGAGCTGGGCCCCGGCATATAGCAGGTGTTCGGCCTCGCGGTGTCTCATCCGTTCTTCCAGCGGATAGGGCGTCAGCCCTTCGGGACGGTCGGGGCCAGAGAGGGCCAGGGTGTCCGGTGTCTGGAAGTAGCGCCTCGCTTCATGGGTCAGGAAGGCCGCCAGCCCGGCCTTGGCATATTTGTTGAATCCTTCGAGCAGGGAGACGCCCACGGTGTTGCGGATAGAGTTGTAGCGGGTCACGTCTCTGGTGTGGTCTGTGGAGAAGTAGTGGTTGGCCCAGAAATCCTCTTCCGAGGCGTTGTTGCTGCTGAAGCGGTGATAGCCTTCGGCATAGTCGAATGTCCATATGAAGCTCGACACGGGGACATACGTGCGCCGCACTACAGAGTCTGTCACAGAGTCGCGCCTGACATCCCAGAAGCCCACCTTGTAGCGCTGGTTGACGTATATCTCCTTGCCGCGGATGCGCGAGTGGGCAGAGGTGAGGTTTGTGGGGATAGAGCGCGCGTTGATGCTCGAGATGCCGCCCTGGAGCTGGGCGGGGTCGGTGATGTAGAGGTCGTCGGTGATGCCGCCGTTCTCCTGATTTATCATATTGTAGGTCTCCGCAAAGGCCTGCAGCTCATAGCGGTCGCCGAGATACGAGCCCTCGACGCCCCAGATGAGGCCCTTGGAGGCCTGGTGGTCATACGAGCCTTTGGAGTAGGGATAGCTGAGGCGGAAGCCTATCTGAGCCTTGGGGGTGATGTTGCCCGAGAAGAGAAACCTGAACCAGTCCTGGGTCACCTCCCTGCCGCCGCCGTTGGTGTAGCTCACCTGGCTCATCGGTATGGCCGTGTTGTAGAATCTTGTCTTGACCGCCGACGGGAGCCAGAAGCTCTTGGCGTCGTTGAAGAAGAACCTGCTTATGGGCTCGCGGTCCATATAGACCATGTTTATCGCCTCGGATGTCTGGTTGCCCGTGATGGCAAACGCGGGCGAGTAGGCCGAGGGGACATATTGCTGGAAGAGGTTGTATGTCAGAGTGTCAAACTCTGCCGGCTCTCTCAGGCCCAACGGCTCCATCAGCCTCCACGCAGTGGAAGCCACGGGCTTGGGGTCTGCGGCCGCGGCGCCGCGGGGCACCGCAACGGCCAGGGCCGTCAGCAGGACGGCAAAAACCGGCATGAGGAAGTGTTTGATTTTCATAGCCGCAAAGTTAGTGATTTTTTCCCGATAGAGAGCTCCCGGGCGGCAAATTCGGCGCCTCGGCCACACATCTGATGTATATCTGCCGCATATCGTCCATGCAGGCGCAAAAAAAAATTATCCGTCATCCCGACGAATAATCTTCTTACCTTAAATCTAATACCATGAAAAACTGATGCAAAGGTACGGCTTTTTCCCGAAACAGCAAAAAAATATGCTGAAAAACATACTGTATTAACGCTATTTAACGTTGTGTGCCATTTATGAAAGCGTTGTTAACACTTGTGCCCCAGCAGGGGTGGCATTGAGGAAACCCCTGGGTGGACGGGTGGAGCCGTCCTCCCAGGGGTGAGGGGATGGAAAAAGACGCTCAACTCCGGACGTTGGTTGCACCGCGCATTAGGGTGGGGTTGTTCATTCAGGGGTTCGTTTAATTAGTTAAAAGGGATGAGGAATATCTTTTCAGAGTTGTCGAAGCCGTTTGTGTTCTTGGCTGTCATCTCGGCGTATATGTTGCAGTTGATATAATAGAGGAAATTTTTGCGAGGTGGCTGAGTGTCTGCCCCTGCGGTCTGCCCCTGCGGGGGCTGTCTTGGGGTGTTTTATGGTTATTTACATATTTATTACAGAAAGTTTTTGTACCTTTGTGTTTAGGCTGTAGTTAGGCCTTACACTGTCTGATATATGTTGCTTGCATCGTCTGTATTCCAGAGCTTAGAGTTCTATGTAATAGCTGTGGTTGTGGCCGCGGCCATTGTGGCCCTGCTCGGACGCCGCCCGTCTATGGGTCAGGCTCGCAGCTATGTGTATGATGGCGCCACCACTCTCGAAGATTCTGCTGTCTCTCAGCCCTCCATCGAGCTTGTGTGTCTTGACGACGGCTCTGTAGCTCTGCGGCGCCACGGCCTCAGGGGCGTGAGGCAGGACGGGCAGGTGGCCATCGAGGTTGAGGTGGCGGGCTTTGATGTGCGCATCACGGAGCGCATCACGCCCGGACACTGGCCCGGGGCGGTGGACACGGCTGAGTTTCGCCTTCCGTTCATGGGGCGCGAGCGCTATTTCATCTCCTACACCTCGCCTCTGTCTGATAGCCAGGAAGAGCTTTTCGGCTCGCTGACCCTGCTCAACCGTCCGGGCAACCGTGCCTTGCGGACGCTGAAATAAACCATTTGCACTCTCACCAATCAATTATTAATATCAACTGTTTATAACCACCATTAGAAAATCAAGACATGGAAAAGGGAGAAAAGTACACCTTTACGGTCAAAGGCTCTAAGGTTGCCGGCGGCAATCTTTATTACCAGGTCAACGCCTTCGGGCATGAGTATGACATCAAAGCGTTTGATTTCCAGAGGCGCAACAGGCCGCAGCGTCTGCAGTGTATCATCAAGGATATCAGTGCGTCGGGCGAGCCTGTCTTCATGCAGGATATTTCGGCTGTGCTTCCTCAGATTTATACCATAGGCGATGTCTACGACTTCAAGGTCAAGGCTCAGAACCCTGCGGGATATTATGATGTGGCTGACGACAACGGACTTATGTTCAGGCTCTATCCAGGCAATCACCGGCGCCTGCCTCTCAACGAGACGGTAAAGTGTCAGGTGAGGTATATCAACAAGGTGCAGATGGGTCTCGAGCTTGTGCAGGAGTTGAGTCTCGGCATCCCGTTCTATACGCTCGACCAGCTGCTTGCGCTCGACTCCACCAAGGGCGGCATGGAGCCTTGGCTCAAGGCTCTCTTCCGCCGTCTGCCCGAGCTCGCCGAGGCCCGCGAACAGCTTGCCGCCTGCAATCCTCTCTGGGTGATGACCGCCGCCGACACCGTGGCGCGCCACCTCACCGAGTGGCTCAACTCCCAGCCTCCGCGCACCGACGGACGCAAGCGTCCCCACAGGCGCACGCCGATGCTGAGGGCCTTCAATGCCATCTGCACCAATCTGCTCGAAAACTCCGACTACCTGCGCAAGTGTCCGCCCGAAGAGAGGGTAGAGTATCAGGACCGCCTCAACAAGATAATCACCCACACCTCAGACTATGTCTCGGCGCTCCAGAAAATCATCGACAAGGAAGACCAGAAGTTCATAGACGGCACCCTCGAGCGCCTCAAGCTCTCGGGCTACCTCTACAAGCCCGAAGAGCGTATGCGTGTGGCCATGGCGCTCTTCACCCTGCGCAAGAAGGCCGTCTCGCAGTATATAGACGACATCTTCGACATCATCCGCGACTCGCACTCCAACGACCGCTTCATGAAGCTCTTCTCCAAGGCCTTTGTGGAGATGCTCGATATGTACATAGCCAACGAGAGCCGTTTCATAGACGTGCTCACGAGCTCGTCCACCAACCGCACGGCCATACAGCAGATGATAAGGGCGCTCTCCCTGCGCCTCCTGCTCCCGGCCGACGAGACCGAGGAACAGCGCGCCCTCTACCGCTCCAAGCTCTACAGGTACGTCACTCTGGAGGCTTCGGTCAACTCGGACCGCATGGTCGGGAAGTCGCTCTCGACTCTGCTCAACAGCCAGGCTCCGCTCGAGTTCGGGTGGAACGAGCTCAACGACATCAACTTTCTCTGCTCTCGCATCGCCGTCGGCGACGGCGCGTCTCTCTCGGAGGAGACCTTCCTCTTCGAGGGCGAGAACGCGCTGATGAGCGTCAAGGGTGACTCGTTCACGTTCCCCCCCCTTGTGCTCGGAGGCCCTCTGCGCGCCGGCATCCCCTCGGG